>DATKFO010000506.1:0-2366 GCA_035544355.1 Thermoanaerobaculia bacterium | reverse complement strand
GCCGTTTGCCGTTTGCCGTTTGCCGTTTGCCGTGGCGAGAACGGTGGGCGGCGGGACGGCCAACGGCCAACGGTCAACGGCCAACGAGGTCACGTATGCCCACGCTGACCTTCCAACAACTCGCTGCGATGGTTGATGGCGAGGTCGTCCAACAACCGGACCTCATCACGTCCTCCGTCGTCATCGACAGCCGCGAGGTCAAGCCTGATTCCGTCTTCTTCGCGATCCAGGGCGAGCGTCTCGACGGACATCAGTTTCTTGCGCAGGCGTTAGCGACGGCGCGCGGCGCGGTTGTCTCGCGAGTGCCGGACGCGATCGCACACGACAAAGGAATCGTGCGCGTCGCCGACACGACCGTCGCGCTGCAGCGCCTTGCGACCGCGATCCGCGAGCGTTTTCCGTTCACGCTCATCGGCGTCACCGGCTCGGCCGGCAAGACGACGACGAAGGAAATGATCGCGACGCTGATCGCGACCGAGCGCCGCACGTGGAAGTCGTGGGGCAATTTCAACAACCTGATCGGCGCGCCGCTCTGCCTCGACAACACGCCCGACGACGCGGAAGTCGTCGTCAGCGAGATGGGCATGAATCACAAAGGCGAGATCGCGCAGATCGCCGGCTGGACGTGTCCGAACATCGGCGTCTACACGAACATCCGCCCGGTGCACCTCGAGTTCTTCGGCACGATCGAAAAGATCGCCGAAGCGAAGCGCGAGCTGCTCGAGAACGTCGCAGCCGGCGGATCGATCGTGATCAACGCGGACGATCCGCAAGTCGTGCGCATCAGCCGCGGATTCGAAGGGCGCATCGTTTCGTACGGCGTCGATGCGAATGCGGACTACCGCGCCACGGACATCCGCGCGCGCGGCCTCCTCGGCACGACGTTCACGCTGCACGCGGAAGACACGACGCGCATGCTCGAGCTCTCACTGCCGGGACGCCACAACCTTGAGAACCTGCTCGCCGCGATCGCAACCGCACGCGCGATCGGCATTTCATGGGAAGGCATCGAGCGCGGCGTGCGCGATGTGAAGCCTGCGTATCACCGCGGTGTCGTGATTCCGTGGCGAGGCGCAACGATTTATGACGACTCCTACAACTCGAATCCGTATGCGCTGTCGCGCGCACTCGAGCTGTTGCACCAGGCCGACGTTCGCGGTCGCCGCATCGCCGTGATCGGCGACATGCTCGAGCTCGGACCCGACGAGCTCACGTTTCATCACGACGCCGGCAAAGCCGTACCGAAGTCGGTCGACGTGATCGTCGGCGTCGGCAAACGCGCGCAATCACTCATCGACGGCGCGCGCGAAGCCGGCATCGCGAACCTGCATTACTTCGACACCGCGCAACAAGCCGGCGAATTTCTCAAGACGTTCATCCACGACGGCGACCTCGTCTTGATCAAAGGCTCGCGTGGCGTGGGTCTCGACCGGATCGTGAAAATGCTGGAGGACGACGCGCAATGACGTTCCGTGTTCCGTGTTCCGCGTTCCGCGTTTTCAGTACGTGTTTCGGCGAAAACCGAGGGGACTGCTGATGCTGTACTACCTCCTCTTTCCGCTCCGAGACAAGATCGCCGGACTGAACGTCTTCCGCTACATCACGTTCCGCACGGCCTTCGCCGCGCTCACCGCGCTGATGATCTCGTTCATCCTCGGCCCGTGGCTGATCGAGCGGATGCGCCGCATCAAGCTCGGACAATTCATCCGTGAAGAAGGTCCGAAGTCGCATCAACAAAAAGCGGGCACGCCGACGATGGGCGGGATCCTCATCAACATCGCCATCATCGTGCCGACGATTCTCTGGGCCGACATCCGTAATCCGTACATCTGGATCATCCTCTTCGTGACGCTCGCGTACGCGGCGATCGGCTTCGTCGACGATTACCGCAAGCTCGTGAAGAAGCGAAACCTCGGCCTCACCGCGAAGGAAAAATTCAGCGCGCAGATCATCGTCGCGGTGCTCGTCGGACTCGCGATCGCGTACCTGCCGAGCATCCACAACAACTACTCGACCGCGATCACGTTTCCGTTCATCAAGGCGCATCTGACGTTGTGGGCGCCGCTTTACATCGCGCTCATCGTCACGATTCTCGTCGGCGCATCGAACGCGGTGAATCTCACCGACGGACTCGACGGACTCGCGATCGGCTCGACGCTGATCGCCGCCGCCGCGTACACGATTCTCACGTACGCATCGGGACACGCGCGCATCGCGGACTACCTGCGCATCGCGTGGGTGCCGCAGACGGGCGAGCTGGCGGTGTTCTGCGGCGCGATGGTCGGCGCATCGCTCGGCTTCCTCTGGTTCAACGCGCATCCCGCCGAGATCTTCATGGGCGACGTCGGATCGCTGGCCCTCGGCGG
>DATKFO010000505.1:0-2285 GCA_035544355.1 Thermoanaerobaculia bacterium | reverse complement strand
TCGTCGGCGAGGGACGCTTCATCAGCGAGAGCGACGTGCGCTCCGGCGCCGCGGTCGCCGTGATCGGCTACGGCATCATGGAGACACTCTTCCCGCGCATCGATCCGATTGGCCGCGAAGTGTCGCTCTTCGGCCGCCGCTACACCGTCATCGGCGTGATGGAGAAACAAGGCTCGACCTTTTTCGAATCGACCGATTCGCACGCCTATCTGCCGCTCACGACCTTCGACAATCACTTCCCGTCGATCAAACGCGGAGCAGGCGTGAACATCGCCACCGTGCCGCGCAAACCGGAGTGGGTGAGCCGCATCATCGAAGAAGGAACCGCGGTGCTCCGCACGCGCCGCAAAGTTCCGTTCAACAAACCGAACGACTTCGGCCTGCTCACCCCCGACAAACTGATCGGCAACTTCCAGGCCGTCACCGGCGGCATCACCCTCGCGATGATTTTCATCTCCTCGATCGCGCTCGTCGTCGGCGGCGTCGGCGTGATGAACATCATGCTCGTCAGCGTGACCGAACGAACGCGCGAGATCGGCGTGCGCAAAGCCATCGGCGCGGTCAAACGCGACATCGTCACGCAGTTCCTCACCGAGGCGATGACGTTGTCGGGGGTGGGCGGCGCGATCGGCGTCGGTGTTGGATTAGCGATCGCCGCCGTCGTGCGGAGCGTGAGTCCGTTGCCGACCGTCACGCCGTTGTGGTCGATCATCGTCGGCCTCGCGGTGTCGATTTCGATCGGATTGTTCTTCGGAATCTATCCGGCGATGAAGGCGGCGCGTTTGGATCCGATCGATGCGTTGCGGTACGAATGAGGTGATGGTCCTCCAGCGTGTTCCGGCGCGAATGAGATACTTCCCCTCATGCAACTCGGCATCGTTGGGCTCCCGTTCTCCGGTAAATCCACTCTCTTCCAGGCCGTCACGAAAACGCACCTCGCTCCCGCTGCCGCTGCGAAGAGCGAAGCGCATCTCGGCATTGCGAAAGTACCGGACGCGCGATTGGATCGATGTGCGGCGATCTTTTCGCCGAAGAGCACCGTGCACGCGACGATCGAGTTCGTCGACGTCGCCGGTCTCAAGAAAGGTGCGAGCGGAACGACGCAGTTCACGACGGGCTTCCTGTCGGCGGTCAAAACCAACGATGCGCTGATTCAGGTCGTGCGTCTGTTTCACGACGACGCCGTGCCGCATCCCGATGGCAGCATCGATCTGTTGCGCGACGTCGCCACGTTCGAGACCGAGTTCATCCTCGCCGATATGGCCGTGCTCGAGTCGCGCATCGAAAAGATCCACAAGCAACTGAGCCGCACGCACGACGACCTGATGAAGCGCGAGCTTCCCGTCCTCCAGAAGTGCCTCGCCGTGGTGCAGACGGAAACGCCGCTGCGCAATCAGGAGTTCGAGAAGGAAGAGCTGCACCTGCTCAAGACGTATCAACTCCTCTCGCTCAAACCGATGCTGATCGCACTCTCGCTCGACGAATCGCAGCAGGGGATCGTGGAGGAGGAAGTGTTCCGCGTCGCCGCGGCAAAGGCCGGACTACGCACGCGCGTCGTGGCGTTCTTTGGCAAGATCGACATGGAGATGTCCGAGCTCTCCGGCGACGACGCGCGCATGTTCATGGACGAATACGGGATCCGCGAGTCCGCGCTCGACACGTTGATCCGCGAAGCCTATGCGCTCCTCGGACTGCAATCCTTCCTGACGGTCGGAGAAGATGAATGCCGCGCCTGGACGATTCGCACCGGCATGACCGCGCAGGAAGCCGCGGGCGTGATCCACTCCGACTTCTTCCAGAAATTCATCCGCGCCGAGGTCGTGCATTACGACGACTTCATCGCGGCGGATGGATCGTTCGCGAAGGCCAAAGAGGCCGGCCACTGGCGGCTGGAGGGGAAGGGCTACATTGTGAAGGACGGCGACATCCTAAACATCCGGCACAGCTGAGGACGCGAACTAGCTGATCTTCACGACGTTTTTCGCCTGCAGCCCTTTGGGCCCCTCGACGACGTCGAACGAAACGCGCTCACCTTCCGTCAGCGACTGTGGGACGCCGACGATGCTCGTATGAAACACGAAGACATCAGCGCCATGCTCACGCACGATGAAGCCGTAGCCCTTCGCGTCATTGAACCACTTCACCGAGCCTTGCTCCGGCATAGTCACCTCGCTTCGGATGCTTTGCCACGGTAACCCCGTGTGCTTGTCGCGTCAAATTCGGGGGTGGTGGGCAACAACGTAGGGCCGCCTCTCCAGGCGGCCCGCCCTCGCGGAAATCGTGCT
>DATKFO010000504.1:0-2176 GCA_035544355.1 Thermoanaerobaculia bacterium | reverse complement strand
TCCACTGGAAGCGCGCCATCCACCCGATGGGGAATTGCGCATGCACGCCGAACACGCCGCCAACCCGCTGCTCGACTTCTCGGGACTGCCGCGGCTCGACGCGATCCGTCCCGAGCACGTGAGGCCGGCGATCGACCTGCTGGTCCTCGCTGCGCGCAACGCGATCGACGCTGTCGCCACCGACCCGCGCCCGGCGACGTGGGACAACGTCGCCGAGCCGCTTGCCGACGCTCTCGACAGGCTGAATCGCGCGTGGGCCGCAGTCCAGCATCTGAACGCCGTCGTGAGCACGCCGGCGCTGCGCGACGCCTATCACGCGAGCCTTCCCGAGATCACCGCGTTCTTTGCCGACCTCGCGCAGGATTCGCGGCTCTTCCAGCGGTACCGTGCGCTCGCCGAATCACCGTCGTTCGCCGCGCTCGACGCGGCGAAGCAGCGCGCGATCGAGAACGACCTGCGCGATTTCCGCTTGGGCGGCGCCGAGCTGCCGCGCGAGAGGAAGGCCCGCTTCAAGGCGGTCGAGGAGGAGCTCGCCGAGCTATCTGCTCGCTTCGACGATAACCTCCTGGACGCGACCAACGCGTGGGCTCTGTACGTCGAAGACGAGACGCAGCTCGCCGGCGTTCCGCGCGATGTGCTCGCAGAAGCGCATGCGGCCGCGGCGGCAGACGGCAGGACGGGCTGGAAGCTTACGCTGCGCATGCCGTGCTACCTGCCGGTGATGAGCTACGCCGACCACCGCAACCTTCGCGCGACGCTGCATCGCGGCTACGCGACGCGCGCTTCCGAAATGGCCGCCTCGAAGGAGTGGGACAACACGGCGGTGATCCGGCGCATTCTCGAGCTGCGCCGCGAAGCCGCGCTTCTGCTCGGTTACGCGAGCTTCGCCGAAGTCTCGCTCGTGCCGAAGATGGCACGAAGCGTCGAGGAGGTGCTCGGATTCCTGCGTGACCTTGCGCGTCGCGCGAAGCCATTCGCCAAACGCGACTACGCGGAGCTGGTTGCCTTTGCGCGCGAGCGCCTGGGGATAGCCGATCTTGCGCCCTGGGATCTCGCATATGCGTCCGAAAAGCTCAAGGCGGACCGCTTCGCGTTCTCCGATCAGGACATCCGTCCCTACTTCCCGGAGCACAAGGTCCTGGCGGGGTTGTTCCGCGTCGCCGAGACGCTCTACGGTATTTCGATCCGCGAAAGCCGCGCACCGACTTGGCATCCCGACGTGCGCTTCTTCGACGTCACCGATGCGGGTGGCGCGCTCGTCGGCCAGTTCTATCTCGACAACTACGCGCGCGCCGGAAAACAAGGTGGCGCATGGATGGACGACGCGATCAACCGCCGTCGTGTCGGCACGCGCGTCCAATACCCTGTTGCGTTCCTCACGTGCAACCTTTCGGCGCCCGTCGAAGGCCGGCCGGCCACGTTCACGCACGACGAGGTCATCACCCTCTTCCATGAGTTCGGTCACGGACTGCACCAATTGCTCACGCGCGTGGAAGTCGCCGGCGTCTCCGGCATCCAGGGTGTCGAGTGGGACGCGGTCGAGCTTCCCAGCCAGTTCATGGAGAACTTCTGCTGGGAATGGGACGTGGTGTCGCAGATGAGCGCGCACGTCGATACCGGCGATCCGCTTCCGCGCGCGCTCTTCGACAAGATGGTCGCTGCGAAGAACTTCCAGAGCGGGCTGTCGACGGTCCGCCACCTCGAGTTCGCGCTCTTCGACATGCTGTTGCATTCGAGCTACGACCCCGCCGGCGGCGATTCGCCGCAATCGGTGCTCGATGCGGCCACGCGCGAGGTCGCCGTCGTGCCGCGCGCTACGTACGATCGCTTCATGCAATCGTTCGCGCACGTGTTCGCCGGAGGTTACGCCGCTGGATACTACAGCTACAAGTGGGCGGAAGTACTCTCCGCCGACGCGTTCTCGGCGTTCGAGGAATCGGGCGTGCTGTCGCCGGCGACCGGTGAGCGCTTTCGCGACGAGGTGCTCTCGCGCGGAGGCACCCGCGATGCGCTGGAATCCTTCGTCGCGTTTCGCGGGAGGGCGCCCCAGCTCGACGCCTTTCTGCGGCATAATGCAATGATGACCGGCGTGAACTGATCGAAGGAGATGCCATGGCTCCCCTTTCTCGGCAACTTGCTCTCCATTGTGGTGTCATGCTCGCGGTGTTCGCGGCGA
>DATKFO010000503.1:0-5740 GCA_035544355.1 Thermoanaerobaculia bacterium | reverse complement strand
AGGTACCGAGGCTCCCATCAATCTTTCACACCCGCCGGCGGAATGGTTGGAACGCCCAACAAAACTGCTCAGGCCGTGTCTTGAACAATATGGGAGAGATCACCGGGGAGCACTCGATCCATGGATTCGGCGATCACGGTGTGCGACGAAACGTCTGAGGAGCCTGTGCGCGTTGCCGGCATGCTGCTGCTGCTCCTCGCGCCGGCAATCTCAGCGCGAACGATCTTCGATCGGTCACGTGTCGCCGAAGATCGAATGGCGGAGGGGTGCGTTCAGACGCTTCTGCTCCCGCCGTATCTCGAAACGGTGGTCCTCGATGTCGCCGGAGCGCGTGGGGCCGAGGTGGCTGTCTTCGCTCCCGACGCCCTCCTGCCGCTTGGCGCATTCAACGACACGATCGACGAGATCAAGGCCGGCGACGTTCTTCGCACGATCGTCATTCGGCGGCCGGCACCGGGACGCTGGAGGTTTCGTCTCTCGCCCGGCGCACGCATCCGGATTCTCTGGCAACGGTTCCTTGTGCGCGGAGCTCTCGTTCGTCCCATCGCCCTTCAAATGGTCCGGCAACATGATCGCTTTTGGATCGACTATCGCGTCTTCGACAATGAAGGTGGCCCCTTGTCCGTCTCAGCGGACTATCCGCTCTCGCTGCGATTGACGCTGATTCAGCCCGATGGGCAGCAGCGTTCGTATGAAATGAGTCGTTTGCCGGGCACGGACTCATGGCAGTTTCGGACACGGCAACAGATCGAATGCGAGCTCGCTGGGCGTTATTGGCTGAACGTGGAGGTGACGACACGCGATCTCGAAGGACAGCGGGTCAGCCTTCTTCGCGACCAGGCGTCTGGTTTTTCCGTTACTCCGTCGATGTTGATCGAATGCGGCGTTGCACCGGCGGCAGGAGCCGATCGTGTGGACATCCAGTGCCGCGATGAAAAGAGGAAGATGTTCGATCTTTCCTCCGCCGTCCGAGGATCGCCCAATGCGCTCATGAAGGGCCTTCTGTGGCGCGATGGCCAGCTCGTCGAGGCGCTCGCCATTGATTATGTCGGCCTCGGACGTCTGCGCGTGGTTCTTCAGCCGCGTCGAGCCGGCGGGTCGTACCGGCTCCGCCTGATGGTCGACCGATCGCGGCTCCTGGACTCGTACAACGTCCGGCTGCAATCCACGGACCTCTCCTTTCAGGTGACGGGCGAACCGCAGTATCGGGTACCCATCATTGCCATCGCCATTCTGATCGGTCTCGCTGCGGCGCTGCGGATGTCGAAACGGAGCCGATGATGTCGATCGCACAATGGCTCGGGCTTTCGCCGGAATTCTGGACCGCGATCCTTCTGATTGCCGTGTGCCTCGCATTGGCTCCCTACCTGGAGAACATGACCATTGGTGCATGGGTCGTCCCCCGGCTCGTGCCGGGCAAGAAGCGAATCGTGAAGATCGGCGGACCGCTGATCGTGATTGTCCTCATCGCCGCGGGCGTGCCACTGAATGCGCTTCGTCCGAAGGCGAGGCTCGAATTGCTCGCAGCGGATGCGACGGACCGTGGGCAGATCGACGTCGTGATCGCGAACTCCGGAGCGACGGCGGCGGTGTTGACGCGGATCGAGATCGAGGTTCTGCGCGATCACGGACAATTGATGCGGCCTGTGCTCGATGCATCGGCCACATACCGGATTCCGCTCGGGGATGCCCGGGCCGGTCAGTGCCGCGCCGCCACGATCCGCCACGTCGTCCCGCCGGCAACGACGGAACGAATTCTGATCGCCTTGGAGACGGCTCGCGTGCTCGATGTCCGCGTGCGCATTCTCGTCGCGGACGGAGTGGCGCTGACGGGCGACGTGCGGTTGTGGCAGGGACGGGAGTGAGTGACAACGTTCGACGGCACGACAACCGATGAGGAAGATGTCGACCTCAAGCGCAGGGTAACGATAAGCAGAGTCCGAATGAATGCTGGTCGCAACCGATCTACGCCTCGTGCGCGAGGCGGCTGGTCATCAGCACGGTGAGCCATTCGGGATCGCTGACGGTGAAGATCGGGTTCCGGCCTGAGGTCTTGTCGACTTCGATGCCGTCCGCGTATGGGGTGATCGAGAGGCGCCGGCACGTCGGGGAAGGTGCCGTGCTCCATCAGCCAGTACCAGTGGAAGCGATCGACTGGATCGCGTTCGCATACATCGCCTTTGCACGATTCCGCTGAAGGGATCGGACGCCGTGTCTCCGCAGTACCTCCCCGATGTCGCCGGATTGAATATCGGTCCAGGCACGTGAGGCGAGAAGGTTCTCGAGCTCGATGTATCCGTTCTCAGGATCGGGACGATGAAACATCCGCCGAAAGAATCCCGGCTCGACGAGTGGCCTGACGACGAATCCATTCATCGCTCCGAAGGACACCGGCGCAACCAGTTTGTGGGTGTTTGTGTCGCATGTCACGACGGTGGCACGACGCCGAGCTCCTTCAACATCGCGCGAAAGCGTGGATCGTCGCGATAGGCGTCCCATCGCGGATCGCCGCCGAGCCAGGTCGCGCCCGGTGCGCGATCGTCGATCGCTTTGCGCAGCGCTGCGATCGCTTCTTCGCGATGGCCGAGGCGCGCGTGGATCTCGGCGACATCGAGCGGGGAGACGTACGTCGTCGCGGATTTTTTCGTGAGCTCGGCGAGCCACACTTGTTGCGCGCTGGCGTAGCCGCTCGACGCGTACGCGGCGCGCACGGCTGCGGCAATTTCAGGATCGCCGTTCGCGACGAGGAACTTCACCGACGCGTCGATCGCACCGGCTTCGTCTTTCTGCTGCTCCGCGATGCTCGTGCCGTAGCGAAAGACATCGGCGTAATTCGGATCGATCGCGAGCGCGACACGGATCTGTTCCGCAGCTTTGTCGTAATCGCGTTTGTAGTAGTAGATCTGCCCGAGGTCGGTGTTCATGTAGGGAGAGGTGGGATCGAGCTCGCGTGCGCGACGCGACTGCGCGATCGCTTCATCGAAGCGCGCCTCGCTCACGAGGAGCAGCGCGTACAGATCATGACCCTGCGCGAAGTTCGGATTGAGCTCGATCGCATGTTTGATGACGCGCTCCGCAGCTTTGTGATCCCAATCGAAAAACAACGTGATCCCGCCGAGCGAGAGGTTCGCTTCCGGCAGGCGCGGATCGAGCTCGAGCGCGCGCGACGCCGCGGCCTTCGCCTGCGGGGCCAACTCGTTGCGCGGACGAATCCATTGCTGCAGCGAGATCGCATCCGCGAGTCCCGACCACGCGAGTGCGAATTTCGGATCCTTCGCCACGGCCTGCTCGAAGTAGTCGCGAGCACGCTGCCATCCCTCCGGCGTCCAGCGATACCAGTGATAGCGCCCGCGCAGGTACAGCTGATACGCCTCGCTGCTCTCGGTCGCGTGTTTCTCGAGCGACTGCTTTTCGTCGCCGCTGAGATCGAGCGTCAGCGCGGACACGATGCGCGCGGAGATCGCGTCCTGCACGGCGAGAATGTTCTTCAGATCCTCGTCGAATTTTCCGGCCCACAGCGATGAGCCGTCGTCGACGCGCACGAGCTGCGCAGTGACGCGCACGCGATCGCCGGCGCGTTGGATGCGTCCGTCGAGCACCGCTTCGACGCCGAGTTTTCTTCCAATTGCGACGGGATCCGACGGCGCGGTATACGCGATCACGGCGCTCGTCGGCCGCACCTCGATGTCGCGAATGTTGCTCAGCTCCGTGATCAGCGTGTCCGCCATTCCGAGCTCGAGGTAGACGTCGCCGCTTCCGCTGACGAGTGGCTTGAACGGCAGCACCGCGATCGTGCGCGGGAGATGCGTTCGCGATCACCACGCGAAACGAACGATCGGGATCGATGCGACTGCGATCACGACTGCGATCGCGATCAGCAACTCTTTCGTGTAGGTGCGTGTGACTTCCGCGACGTCGCGAACCGTTGCGGCGAATCGATAACCGCGGCGCGGTACGGTCTCGATGTAGGTCTGATCGGTGTCGCGCAGAAGTTTGCGGAGCAGCGAGATCTGCTGCGTGAGGTTGTTCTCTTCGACGAAGGTCTCGCCCCACACCTTCGCCATCAATTCTTCTTTGGAGAGCACGGCGCCGTCGCTGTCGACGAGTGCGATCAGCGTCTCGAACGCCTTCGGCGGGATCGAGACGGGCTGACCGCGATCGAGGAGTAGCCCTTTTCGAAGATCGATCCGGAATTCGCCGAATTCACGTAAGCGATTGGCAGGATTCGACATCGGCATCCATCACGATTTCATCATGGATCTTTCAGCGCGCGCTAATTCCTACTACGAGGCTCCGACCCATTCTGGCCGCATTCCAAAACGAAGGAGATAGCCCGAATGAAACGAACAGTCCTTGTTGTGATGATCCTCCTGGTGGCCGCAACGGCGGTGTGGGCCGCGGATGAAGAGCGCTCGCTGAACCAGAGTGTGATCGCGAATCCGCTGCGCGGCGCGTGGCGGTTGACGCAGACACCCGGCGAAGGAGGGCCGCCGCCGTTCGAGATGCTGATGGTGTTTACGCGCGACGGTGGCGTGGTCGAGACGGATGCCGGTCCTCCCGATCCGCTGAACTTCAGCCCCGGCATCGGCGAATGGGCGCGTATGGAAGACGGCCGCTTCGTCGCGCGCTACACGCAGCTGCAGTTCGACTCCGCGCAGAACCACACCGGCATGTTCGACGCGAAGATCGTTGTGACCATCGACGCGGCGAAGAACACGATGTCCGGAACCGTCCACGTGCGATTCTTCGACACGAATGACGGGACGGTGTTCTTCGAAGCGGATGGGACGGTGGCGGGGTACCGGCTGCCGTTGTGATGAATGGACGGCGGGCTTATAGCCCGCCGCCCGTTGTGATCAGTGATCGGTGATCGGTGATCAACGCTCACGATGCGCCCGCGCGCGAGCGAGTGGCACTGCCGTTCGTCAGCAGCGCGATCTGACACTCGTCATGTGGCCTGCGAAACGAGCGCACCTTCGCGAGCCTGTTCCACGCGGTGCTCGCGCGCGACGTAGCTTTCCGCGGCGGTCGTGTGGAACAGCTCGAGATCTTCGAGATCGTGATCGGTCACCGGCGTGAGCGCGACGTCCATGTATTCGAGACGTTGCGGATCGCGTTTGATGCGCACGTATTTGCGGCGCAGGCCTGCGTAGAGCGAGCCCCACCGCCACAATTTCGAGAACGTCTCCGCGACGTAGCTCGGATAGAACTTCCAGCGCGGCTCGATCGCGAATCCGGAGCGGCGATCGCGGCGGAACTTCTTGCGGAAGAATCCGGCTTCGAGTGGATGCACGCCTTCGATGTGAATCGAGCCGCCGAACCACGTCATCAGCAGAATCGCGTTGCTCGCACTGCAGCGCATCTTCACGTTGCGGCGCAGCACCGCTTCGACGTGCTCGGGCGTGTAGTACGTCTCCCACGCCATGCGATACGCGCGCTCCCACTCGTCCTGCGACATCTTCGGATGCGGCGCCGTGACGTGATTGAGGTCGTACTTGTTCATGTCGGGATCCATCGGGACGCCCTGCTTGTGGAGTACCTGGTGGTCTTCCGATCCCGGGAGCGGCGTGAGGAAGAAGAATTCGAGGAGGTCGACCGGCAGCTCTTTCTTGATGATCTCGATGTCGCGGCGGATCGACTCGATGCTGTCGTTCGGGAACCCGAGGATGTAGCCGGCGTAGGTGATGATGCGGGCCGACTTCCACGCCAGAAGCATCTTGCGGTACTCGGTGATCTTGTT
>DATKFO010000502.1:0-7423 GCA_035544355.1 Thermoanaerobaculia bacterium | reverse complement strand
CTTTCTGATCTCGCGTGGCAGCGTGCCGGCAAACAAGAGAAGTCTGCGACCGTCGTTGAAGAAGACCATTTCAAGCAAATCATGGATGGCAAGGTATGGCGGTACGACAAAGCCGTCGACATCAACAATCTGTTTTTACGTATGCAGCATGCCATGATCGACCGCCTGCGGCGCGTACCCGCGAATCAGACTGATCCAGTGGCTTTTTTTCAGCCGATCGCCGCGCTCGGACGAGGCTCAATCCTGGCGTTTTACGAGCGCGAGGATGACGCCGCCGACAGACACGGGGATACTTTGCCATCGCTGAGAGGCGCGTGGAGAGCCTCAGATCGTGCCAGCAGTGGTGACCTCGACTTGAATTGGGACGAATCGGAGGCGACGTAGCTTCATGCCAAGCGTACTTGTTGACACCGACACGCTGTATCAATTCCTGGTAGGGTCGGAAGGGCTGTCGCCTGGAGCAGTTCAGTTGATCGAGAAGGCTATCGAGACTGGCGATCTTTTCATTTCCGTTGTCACCGTCATTCAGCTGAAGGATCTCAACGCGCGGAAGCGCCTAACCGACGCGGACCTAAGTAAGCTCGAGAAAGTGCTGATCGCATTTCCGTCACGAATTCAGGTGCTGCCGCTTGATTATCAGACTGCCCTGCATTTCGAGAGTGTGCTCGACAATTCGAAATTTGCGGAAAGAGCCGTCGTTGCGACTGCGCATCTGCACGGTATGACACTCGTCACGACGAATGCTGGCCTGCGCGGCAATCCGGCTATCGATACGCTCTGGGCGGGTGAGCCGAGGCTGGTTGTTGCAGGCGTTCGATCGAAGTGAGCAGTAGCCCGACACAAGGCTAATGCGCCACGTTGACTGACGTTTTTTGGCGTAACGCGCGTCGCTACGGAAGTGGAACGGTAGATCCAGATTGGCGCGCCCCGGTGTGCACCGCACGACGCAAGACTAGCAGCCGTCTTCTCCGTGCCGGTCAAGTCGAATCATAGGTAGTGGGTCAATTGACCCATTACCGAATCATATGCTCTTGAAATCGTCGGGTCGGAGGTACGGCGTTGGGCCGTCATGCGATCAGTGATTCGCTTATCGAGGTCCCTTGGGGTGGTAGGGCAGCTCGTCGGGCTGCTGCACCTGTATACGCCGCGCGTTGTACGGCTTCCGCGGTCAAGCCAATAGCACGCACCTGTTGAAGGTTGGCAAGCTCCTTCGTGCGCGCCGTGACCTCCTCACTCGGCGTGAGGTAGTCGATCTTGTCTCTTCCCGACGCGCTTTCAGACCATCGCGCTCGGCAACGCCGGCTGCGATCACTGAGCCCTACCTGCTTTAACGCCTCTTCTTCGGAGTTGACGGCGCAGGCGCGGGACCTTCACTGCGCAAAGACTTAGCTGGAAGTTGGTAGCGCATACGGCGCTGGCTGGGGAGGGAGGATTCGAACCTCCGAATGGCGGCTCCAAAGGCCGCTGCCTTACCACTTGGCGACTCCCCAACGAAGGTGGGACGCGCGTAGAACAACGCGTGGTGGGCGCGCATTCTAGTTCACGCGGGCTTCGCAATGGCACCGAGCTTCGCGCCGGTCGCACGCAAGTAGTCGGCCGGCGCGCTGATCAGCTGCGCGCCGCGTATGCCCGAAGAGATCGAGATGACGTCGAACAACTCGATCGTCTCGTCCGCGAAGACGGGATAGCTCTTCTTCGCCGCGAGCGCGGTCACGCCGCCGCGAATGTAGCCGGTGAGCGGCTGCACCTCTTTGAGCGCGACGGTGTCGATCTTCTTGTCGCCCGTGAGTTGCGCTAACGCCTTGAGATCGAGTTGCTGATCGCCGGGCACCACGGCAAAGCAAACACCGTGACGATCGCCGCGCGCGACGAGCGTCTTGAACACTTGCTCAGGCGGCATCCCCACCTTGCGCGCAACACTCTCCGCCGTGAGGTCCTCGGGATCGACCTCGTACTCGCGCACTTCGTACGCGATGCCGAGGGAGTCGAGGAGTCGCGCGGCGTTGGTTTTGGACACGGAAGAATTATGACTGGGCCTACAATCTATCTTCCACACATCAGAAGGGAGACCCCATGTCCGACAAGGTGGTTGTCACGAACCGCAGTGCGCTCAAAGCGAAGTACGGCGACCTCGCAACGATCGACGACGCCGTGAATCAGCTCGTCGCGGCCGACAAGGCTCGTGGCGTGGAGACGATCGTCATCGCGCTCGATGACGCTGCGACGATGCAGAAGTACAACGCGCCGGTCGTCACCGATGCGACCAGCGCGAAGCAGAACAAGGACGCGATCGATGCGATCGACAAAGCGACGAACGCGCCCGACTATCTCGTGATCCTCGGCGGCCCGGATGTCATTCCGCATCAGGACCTCAAGAATCCGATGGCGTCCGCTGCGGATCGCGATGAATTTGCGTGGGGCGATCTGCCGTACGCATGCGAGGCACCGTACAGTCAGAACGTCCAGGACTTCACCGGTCCGACGCGCATCCTCGGACGCATCCCCGACATGCCCGGCGCGAATGATCCTGCGTTTCTCATCGGCGTGCTCAAGACCGCGACCGAATGGAAAGCGAATCCGGTTGCGTCGTACGCGAACGTCTTCGGCCTCAGCACGTTCGAGTGGCAGGCGTCGACGAAGCAGAGCGTGCAGAACGTTTTCGGCGCGACCGCGGCGCTGAGTCTGTCGCCGAGTCAAGGGCCGGCGTGGGATGACCCGACGCTTTCCGCACGCGCGCACTTCATCAACTGCCACGGCGCGCTCAATGACTCGAAGTTCTACGGCCAGGCGGGCTCGTTCTTCCCGCCGTCGCACAAATCGGAAGTGCTCGCGGGCAAGCGTTTCGACGGCACGATCGTGTCGGCCGAGTGCTGCTACGGCGGACAGCTCTTCCTTCCGAAGACGCCGACGGGTTGGGGGATCTGCACGCGCTATCTCGAAGGCGGCGCGTACGCGTACTTCGGCAGCACGACGATTGCGTACGGTCCGAAGAAAGGAAACGGACAGGCCGATGTGCTCTGCCAGCTCTTTCTGAAGAAGGCGATCTCCGGTGCATCGACCGGACGCTCCGCGCTCGAAGCGCGTCAGGAGTTCATTTCGGCGTTGTCGGAGATGAGTCCTGCCGATTTGAAGACGATCGCGCAGTTCAACTTGTACGGTGATCCGTCGATTCATCCCGCGATCGCGCCCGCAGCGCAGGCGGAAGCGGAAGCCGCCGCGGCACCTGCCGCGCAGCCGGGCGTCGAGGCGAAGGGACTGCCGATGGGCTTCGGCTTCGAAGGATTCGAGAATCCGTTCGAGAAAATTGCGAAGCTGATCCCGAAGCCGTTCGAGCGCGCGGAGCGGCGTCACGCGCTGACGTTGAAAGGATTGCAGCTCGCGGCGAACAAAGCGGTCGCGAAGTTCGAAACGATTCACGCCAAGCTCGATGACGCGCTCAAGGGCGAGCTCGATAAGCTCACGGCTGATCTCGACATCGACGCGGACGACATCAAGTCGTTCGTCGTGGAGCGCACCGGCCAGGCGCAGCAGGCGGCGGAGCGATTTTCGGCGCGGGCGTTCGGTCCCGCAGCCGCAACGAACATGCATCTCATCGTCGGCCGGCGGAAGAGCGCCGATCAGACCGACGCGCCGTTCCTGCCGCACATCGTTGCCATCATCGCGAAGGAAGCGGGCGGAAAAGTGTTGTCGTACGTGGAGCTGCACAGCAAGTGAGGCGTCGGCAGTGAGCAGATGGCAGTCGGCAGAGTTGTGGTCCTCTGCCTACTGCCCACTGCAAACTGCCAACCGATTCTTCGATGGAATGGACCGGCAGCGTGGTGCGCAAACTGATGCTCGAAGGGACGAAGAGCGAGCACGAGGCGATCGTGCTCGTTTCGCCCGAGGGGGAGTTTCTGCTGCGACGACTCGAAGGGAATGCCTTCGGTGGCGATCCCGAGCTCGATGGGCTCGTGGGAAAACGCATCCGCGCGAAGGGCGATCTCGCCGGCGGCTACACGTTGATCATGGACGAATACGCGGTCGTGTAGCCGCCGGCGCTTTTCACATCACCGCCGCTGCGAGCGCATTGAGACGCTCACCCCAATACGCCTTCATCTTCGCGGCGTCTTCTTTCGATTTCAGATTGCTGTGCTGGATTGCGACCTGGCTCTTCGCGTCGCCTTTCGCGAAGAAGCCGACGTCGACGGCGGTGCCGTCGGACCAGAGGATGCGCATCGAGCGATCGACGGTCGCGGTGCGCACTTCGAATTTCTCCGCGATCCATTTCGCGCGCGTGCGCGCGTTGCGAAATGCGCGATAGAGCTTCGACAGCGGAACTGCGACGGTCTTGCTCTTGCTGATCTCGTATCCGCCGCCGCGACGTTGTCCGCGCTCGCGCAATCCCTTGATGCGCTCGTAGCCGACGGTCACGGACTGCGACCACCATCCGGAGATCTTGTATTTGTCGAACACCCACTGCGCGATCTCGCGGTGTGATTTTTCCGCGGAATTGAATGCGTCGAGTGCGCGCACCCATGCGGCCCAATCGCAGCCGGTCGCTTTCTTCACGGTCTCGTCGCTCATGCCTGCGAGCGCGGCGTAATCGACTTTCGGAACGTCGACGGATTTCTCGTTTTTCGGGAGGACGTGGAGGCGGGCGGTCGTGTACGACTCACCGGTTTTTTGCATGCGCGTACGGATGACGCGCTTGAGGTCTTTCTGCTTCGGCATCGCGAATCTCCTTCGTTACGCTTCGCGAGCGACGCTCCCCAGCAGCGAAGCCGCGTCGAAACGAAGGCTTCGTGACACCGCTCCGGGAGTATTCCCCCCTTTGCCTCCACCGTGGGTGCTCGCTGGGGGAGCACCAGGAAGGTTGGGCGTGGATGGTCGCCGTGAGAAAAGGTAATGCCGAAGCGCCGCTCGCGCAAGTCCTCAGGCCGGTGCGCGAACGAACTTCGCGATCACCAGCGCGGCCAGGAACATCCCGACGATCTCCGTGACGAGCTCCGCGAGCGCGAATCCGAGCGTGAAGTGATACCAGTTCCAGTAGCTCACGGTGAGGAGCATCCACGCGAACACCGCGAGGAACGTGATCGCGAGCACGCGCTTGCCGTACGAGCCAACCATCATCGAAGCGAGGATCGCGGCGATGAGCGCGGCGATGATGTCGGAGAGGAGCTCGATGGTGAGCTGTTTCCCGAAGTCGATGGTGCCGACCGGTTGGTAGACGAGCAGTCCCGTCGGACCGGAGCGCATCTTCGCTGCATGCGCTTCCATGTCGTTCGGTTTCTTGGGATCGGGAGCGGGGAAGTAATAGAGACCTTCGTTCGGGATGTTGTTTTTGAGTGCGCTGCGAACGGCTTCTTCATTCGGGACGGGCTGGAGACCGATCGTGCCGAGGGGCGTCGCCATGTGCGCGATCGCACCCCAGGCGAAGAGAATGATGCCGCCGAGAATGGCGGCGATGACGATGGATTTCATGGGAGGACCCTCCTGCGATCAATGGTGCCACGGGAGGAGGCGAGACGTGCCGCCAATGTTGAGGACGGCTTGTTCGAGCGCTGCGCGCGCGTCGTCGATCGCGATCGGCTTCACGTGCTCGCGTTTCGCCCAGTCGCTCCACGGCTCGAGCACGACGACGTGCTTGCCCGACTCTGTGTGAACTTCGCGCGCGACGGCCAGCAAACGTTCCTGAATTCGCTTTGCGTCCGTTTCTTTCACGGGCCGCTGCCACGCCTCGTTTGACGTTGCGACAGTGAGCAACGCGGGCCACAAGCGCCGATGCACGAGCGTGACTTTCTTCGCGACGAGACGCGTGGGCAGTGCGATGTCGTCGAGCCGCTGCAGGATGTTGAAGATCTCCTGCGCGCGCGGATGCGACCACCATGACGTCGGCAGCGATTCGCCCGTCACGAGGCCGACGACGCTCGTGAGTTTCTTGTCCTGCTGCAGGAGCAGGCCGCATCGTTCGAGCTCGGCGACCACACTGGGATAGGTCGATTCCGATTTTTCAATTTTCAATTTTCAATTTTCAATTCTAAGATCACACCCGCCATGGCGAAGAACTTCGAGATCACCTGTCCGGGCTGCGATGCGACGATCGTCGTCGATCGCATCACGGGCGAGGTGCTGCTTCACAAAATGAAAGAGAAGCGCGGCCCCGGCGGCTCGCTCGAGTCGATGGTGGCGAATCTCGAATCGCAGAAGAGCGAGGCGTCGAAGCGCTTCGACAAAAATCTCGAGAGCCAGAAAGATCGCGCGCGCATCCTCGAGGAAAAATTCAAGGAAGCGCTGCAGCGCGCGGAGAAGGACGACACGCCGCCCGTGAATCCGTTCGATCTGGATTAGCTCCCGTGACGCGCACTTTCGATCCTGACGCCGCCGCGACCGAAGGAAGCGGCATCTACGGACTCCCGTACACGCCGGAAGAAGCGCGCGTCGTCGTCGTGCCGGTTCCGTTTGAAGCGACGACGTCGTACGGCGGCGGCACCTCAGGTGGACCCGCAGCTGTTTTCGAAGCGTCGAAGCAAGTCGATCTCTTCGATCACGAAACCGGACGTCCGTACGCGGCGGGCATCGCGATGCTCGACATCGCCGACGAAATCGTGAGCTGGAATCGCGAAGCGAAGCGCATCGCGGCATCGGTCATCGAAAAGGGCGGCGTCGTCGACGAGCAAACCGCGGACGCCGCGGCGAAGGTCAACGCGATCAGCGAGTCCGTCAACGAGTGGGTCTACGAAAAAACGAAGGCGCTGCTCGCCGCGGGAAAGATGCCGGTCACGCTCGGCGGCGATCACGCGGTGCCGTTCGGCGCGATCCGCGCGTACGCAGAAAAATATCCCGAGCTCGGCATCCTGCACCTCGATGCGCATGCCGATCTCCGCGACGCGTACGAAGGCTTCACGTGGTCGCACGCGTCGATCTTTCACAACGTGATGACGCGCATCCCAGCCGTCGCCCGACTCGTGCAAGTCGGCGTCCGCGACCTCGGCGAAGCGGAGAGCCGCATGATTGCGGAGTCGAACGGCCGCATCGTCACGTGCTTCGACGCCGAGATCGCGATTCGCAAAGATGAGGGCACGCCGTTCGCGTCGATCGCCGACGAGATCGCGGCGCTGCTGCCCGACAACGTCTATCTCTCGTGGGACATCGACGGACTCGATCCGACGCTGTGCCCCGGCACCGGCACGCCCGTGCCCGGCGGCCTCTCGTGGAACGAGGCGATCGGTCTGCTGCGCGCCGTGAAGCGCAGCGGGCGGAAGATGGTCGGTCTCGATCTCTGCGAAGTCGCGCCGGGCGAGAGCGAATGGGATGCGAACGTCGGCGCGCGATTGCTCTACAAGATGATCGGCTTCGCGCTCATGACGTGATTTGGACTGCGGCGGCCACGCCGCCGCTTTGGGTAGCGCGTTTCGGTTGCGAGGTTGCGAAGTCACGCGGTCGC
>DATKFO010000501.1:0-2028 GCA_035544355.1 Thermoanaerobaculia bacterium | reverse complement strand
CAAGCTGGCCGGTTACATCGCCGGCTTCCTTCAGGACATGCCGTTCTCGAAGGTGTTCTGGATCGGGTTCGTGTCCGCAGGAGTCGCGGCGCTCGTCCTGCTAGTGCTGATCCCGCTGATCAAGAAGCTGATGGGCGGGGTGAAGTAACAGCGTAATCGGTGGTTAGTGATCGGTGATCGGGGCGGTGCAACTTACGAAGCACCTCATCGATCACTGATCACCGACAACTAGAAACTCCGAAACGCCGCCTCTTCCGCTTCCGCTCCGACGAACATCCGGCTCATTCCCGAATTCGAATACGACCAGTCGTGGCTGATACCGGTGACCATCAGCGATTCGTCGGGACAGAGCTCGCCGAGGGCTTGGCCGAGGGAGCTGACGTCGGTGCGGTCGTGCGATTGCAGCACGAACGTCGATTCGAACGGCAGCGGGATCATCGTGCCGAGGCGCTCGAGCGCGTCGTGCAGCTCGGAGTAATCCGCGCCCGGCGTGAGGCTGTGGCGCACGAGCAGAAAATCGCGCGCGGTGGTGAACTGCATGCACGCGACGATCAGGCGCGCATCGGCGCCGAGGTGTTGCCGCAGAAATCGCACGAGCGGCGCCGAGTGTCTGCCCTCGGGCATCCACACCTGCCAGCTCTGATCGAAATTCGGTTCCGCGCCGAGCTTCCGCATCGCGTGCGAGACCTCGACCGTGAGATCTCCCTCGTAGCAGACCTGGAACAGCTTGACCTCACCCATCGCACCCTCCCCTGTCAGCGTTCACGCGTTGATGTGGTGTAGGCCTGAGGATGCGAGAATTGCGGCGGAAAATCAAGACATGCCGCGACTCGACGATCTCCGCGACCTCATTCACGGCGGCAACGCCATCGCTTTCATCGGCGCCGGCGTGAGCCGCTACGTCGACTATCCGTCGTGGACCGATCTGCTCAAGCAGCTCGCGCAGGCCGCGACCGGCACCGGCGATCTGCCGCTCACGAACGACGCGCCGTGGAACGCGGAGATGATCCGCACGCTGTTCGAGCCGCAGACGAAGTACTACGACTCGCTGCGGACGATCTTCGCGCCAAAGACGACGTCGCACGAAGTGGTCGATCGTCTCGTGTCGCTGCCGTTCCGGCACTTCATCACGACGAATTACGACGACTCGCTCGAGCGCGCGGATGCTCAGCGTGGAAGCGCACCGATCACGATCGAATGGAACGACGAGACGCGCGTGCGCGACTTCATCACGAACATCGCGACGCTCGATCGCCGCTTCTTCCACGTTCACGGCTGGCACGAAGCGCCGGAAGCCATCGTGCTTTCGGAGCGCGATTACGCGGCGCGCTACGTCGACTCCGGCGCGGCGCAGCGAAAGCTCTTCGCGATTTTCGCGACGCAGCGCATCGTGTTCTTCGGCTTCTCGCTCAGCGACGTCGATTTCGTCGAGATCCTCCGCATCGCGAGCCATACCCTCGGACGCGGCAAGCCGCGCCACTTTGCGGTGCTGCCGCTGAGCGATCCGAAGAATGAAAAGTCGACGCGGCAGTGGCTCAATCAGAAATACGACATCGAGCCGGTGTTCTTCGATCCGAAGAACAACTACGCGGAGTTCATCGACATCATTCGCCAGCTGTCGGGCGAGATCATCGAGTCGAAAGCATTCCCCGGCGGCCCCGACGAAGGCGATCCGCATCGCGGACAGTTCGGCGGATCGCCGACTGCGAACGGACGCACGCTCACCGCGATCGTCACGCCACTCGACAACACATGGTTCTCGATCCAGCTCGTGGTTGCGTCGACGGACGGCAAGCCGATCGACGGCAAGGTGTTCTTTCACCTGCATCCGACGTTCGTGCCGAGCGTCGTCGAAGGCCACAACGCCGCCGGCATCGCGGAGTACAAGCTGATCGCGTGGGGCACGTTCACGGTTGGCGTGACGTTCGAGAAAGAGCCAACGCAACTCGAGCTCGATCTGGCAATGGCCGACGGCGCGACCGAAGAGTTCCGCAGCCGTTGATGTGGAGTGCGGCGGCCATGCCGCCA
>DATKFO010000500.1:0-6403 GCA_035544355.1 Thermoanaerobaculia bacterium | reverse complement strand
CCGCCCCTACAAGATCCGCGCGAACGGGGACGTCGTAGAGATTCGGTGATCGGTGATCGGTGATCGACGAGCCGCCTCGATCACTGATCACCGACAACCGATCACCAACCCACAACCCCGTGTATCCTTTTCGCCGTCCATGTACCTCACGCTTCCTCACTGGCTCGTGGTCGGCGGCGGCATCGCGTTCTCGATCCTCGGCGTGATCATCATCCGGCGCTTCGTGCCGTACGAAAAGCTGCACGAGAACAACGAGTTCACCGGATTCGCGTATCAGATCATCGGCTTGATCTACGGGATCTATCTCGCGTTCACGGTCGTCGTGGTTTGGCAGCAGTACGAGGACGCGGAAGAAACGGCGACGACGGAGGCGGTGCACATCAGCGTGTTGTGGCGCGATTCGCAGCAGTTGCGTCCCGAGGATCGCGAGCGCATTCAGCTGGCGATGCATGTGTACGTGCAGTCGGTCATCTGCAAGGAGTGGCCGTCGCTCGAGGCCGGCAACGGCAGCGATCCAAACACTCTGCGCGCGTACGAGTCGTTGTGGAATGCGTATTACATGGCAAAGCCCGATCCGAATGATCCGGTGCAGATCGCGTTCTACAACCAGTCGGTCGACGAGCTGAACGATCTCGCGATGGCGCGACGGTTGCGGCTCTTGTCCGCGGACGCAGCGTTGCCCGGCGTGATGTGGCATCTGCTGATCGCGGGCGCGATCGGCACGATCATCTTCACTTGGTTCTACGCGACAAAGTACGCGACGGTACAGCTGACAGTGACGGCGTTTCTCTCGATCATCATTGTCTACAGCGTCATGCTCGTGTCTGTGCTGCAGCATCCGTTCGCGGGTGAAGTGCGTGTCACGCCGGAAGCGTTCATGAGCATTCGCAAATCGTTCATCGAGCGCCGCGCGTTCTATCACCTGCCGCCGATCAACGCGGGCTGTAACTGAGCCGCTCGTTTCCGGCGTAGACGTTGAAGCGGCCGTCGCGCACGAATCCGAGAAGCGTGAGATGGAATTCGTGTGCGAGCTCGACGGCGAGTGAGGACGGCGCACCGACCGCCGCGAGAATCGGAATCCGCGCGACGACGCATTTCTGCACGATCTCAAAACTCGTGCGCCCGCTGACGACGAGCACCGCAGCGTCGCCGCCTTCGAGAAATCGCGCGCCGATTACTTTGTCGACGGCGTTGTGGCGGCCGACGTCTTCGGCGACACGCAGCAGCGTTCCGTTCGCATCGAAAATCGCGGCGCCGTGAATTGCGCCGGTTGCGTCGAACGCTCGCTGCTGTTCGCGCAGTGCGTCCGGCATCGCTTCGATGAGGCTCGCATCGACCTGCAATGTCGATGCGATCGGTTCTGCGTGCACGCGCAGCGCGTCAATCGACGTCTTGCCGCACACACCGCACGATGACGTCGAATAGAAATGCCGCTGCAAGCGCGCGAGATCGACGCGAGCGTCGTCGCGCAGCGAAACGCGCACGACGTTCGGCGAGCCCCAGTGGCGGATCGATTCGATCTCGCTCGCGTCGTGCACGATCGATTCGGTGAACAGGAATCCCGCGGCGAGCGCGAAGTCTTCGCCGGGCGTGCGCATCGTGACGGAAACCGGTTTGTCATCGACACGAATCTCGAGCGGCTCCTCGACGACGAGCGCATCCTCCGCGGACTCGGAAGCATCGCCGCGAACGCGCGTCACGGGAACGTGCGTGATGGCGTTCACCAGATCAGCACCACGTTGAGCGCGGCGAACGCGACGAACACGATCGTGGCCGCAAGTTTGTCGCCGCGGCGCGTCTCATCGCGTCGCGAACGAAACGCCATCGCCACTCCGACGACGATGCACGCCGCGACGGCGAGATGGATTTTGTCGATGAGCGTGAAGTCGTCACTGCGGCCAAGGATCGATTCGGTGGAGCGCATGTTTACGACGTCGGCGAAGAGCGCGCCGACGAGCAGGCTGATGCGCGAGCCGAACAGCGTTCCCTCGAACGCGAACGAGAGCATCGTCAGCGCGAACGCGATGTAGCCGACGAGCGTCACCTTGAAAAACGTGCCGACGCCTTTGCGGCGAATCTTGATGTGCGCTTCCGCCTCCGCCCAGCGCGTGAGCGGCTCTTTCACGAGTGGATCGCCGAAATGCGACGGATACGGCACGATCTCCGGCGTCATCGTGAAGCCGGTGATCTCCCAATCGCCGAGACGAATGCGCGGATCGATGCCGGAGCCCGCGCGATCGACGTCGTAGACGATGTCGCTGGCCTCGAAGAATTGTTCGCTGATCGGGACGACGAGCGTGTGCTCGTCGAACGGAAAGTCGCGCATGTCCCACGGCTGCTGCATCGTGACCGTGAAGAAGCGGAAACCATACATCCGATTGCCGCGCACGACGTTCTCCGGTTTTTCGGCGGAGACCTGTCGCGCACCGCGCAAGCGCAGCGTCTCGATCGGCCGCAGCGGCGACGCCGGATCGGACAGCGTCCACACCCAGAGGTCGGCGCTGAATGAATTGTTCGGCGGATTCAGATCGCCGAGGCGCGTGAAGTAGGCGCCGACGGTGGTGTGCATCGGCGCGGCGGAGAGCGACGTGGCGACAAGCAGCGCTGCGATCGAGGCGATCGAGTTGCCTATCGAGTTGCAGAGTTTCATAGTTGCAGAGTTGCAGAGTCCGATCCCCTCTGCAACTCTGCCACTCTGCAACTCTGCTACTCTCCGATCATGCTCGCAGAGCTTCTGCTGAAGTGGCCGCTCATCCGGCAGATCGTCGATCGGAGCGACGGCACCGGCGCCGATGCGATGTCGGATCGCACAAAATCGCTGCGGCCGAAGAATGAAGACGCCGACATCGCTCGCTCGATCTGTCCGTACTGCGGCGTGGGCTGTGGTCAACTTGTTTACCATCGCGACAACCGCGTGATCAGCATCGAAGGCGATCCCGAGTCGCCGATCTCGCGCGGGCATCTCTGTCCGAAAGGCGCCGCGAGCTACGAGCTCGTCACGCATCCGGCGCGCGCAACGAAAGTGAAGTACCGCGCGCCGCGATCGCGACGATGGATCGACATCGATCTCGCCAGCGCCGTCGAGATGGTCGCCGATCGCATCTGGGCTTCGCGCGAGCGCACGTTCGACGAATCCGCGATGCACACGACCGGCGTCGCACACCTCGGCGGCGCCACGCTCGACATCGAAGAAAACTACGTCATCAAAAAACTCTTCACCGCCGGGTTGGGGATGGTGTGCCTGAGCAATCAGGCACGGATATGACACAGCTCCACGGTGCCCGGTCTGGGCACCTCGTTCGGGCGCGGCGGCGCCACCACTGCGCAACAAGACCTCGCGAATGCCGACGCGATTCTCATCATGGGATCGTCGATGGCCGAGAACCATCCTGTCGGATTCCAATGGGTCATCGAGGCGCGTGAGAAGAACGGCGCGAAGATCATTCACGTCGATCCGCGCTTCACGCGCACGTCGGCGATGTGCGATTACTGGCTGCCGCTGCGCGCCGGAAGCGACATCGTCTTCCTCGGAGCGCTGATCAACTTCGTCCTCACGAACGAGCGCGATTTTCGCGAGTACGTCGTGTGCTACACGAATGCAGCCGTACTTGTGCGCGACGACTTCCGCGACACCGAAGATCTCGACGGACTCTTCTCGCCCGCGGAAACGTGGAAGTACACGGCGGAGCTGCGCGACGACACACTGCAGCATCCGCGCTGTGTGTACCAGGTAATGAAGCGCCACTTCGCGCGCTATACGCCGGAGCTCGTCGAACGCGCGTGCGGCATTCCGAGCGAGTCGTTTCTCGAAATCGCGAACGTGTTCGTCAGCGCGTCCGGTCCGGAGAAAACCGCCGCGATCTGCTACGCCGTCGGATGGACGCAACACTCGACCGGCGTGCAGATGATTCGCGCCGCCTCGATCCTGCAACTGCTCCTCGGCAACATCGGCCGTCCCGGCGGCGGCATCCTCGCACTGCGCGGACACGCATCGATCCAAGGCTCGACTGACATCCCGACGCTCTACGACATCCTTCCCGGCTATCTGCCGATGCCGGCGAGTGACATCGCAACGTTCGCCGATTACTTCAAACGCCATCAGTCGCAGAAGGGCTGGTGGCACAACATCGACAAGTACCTCGTCAGTCTGCTGAAGGCGTATTACGGCGACGCCGCGACGAAGGAAAACGATTTCGGATTCGCGTGGCTGCCGCGCCTCACGCGCGATCATTCGTATTTCGGCTACTGGTTCGACATGGCCGACGGCAAGCTCGAAGGGCTGCTCGTGATGGGGCAGAACCCCGCGGTCGGCTCACCGAACGCGAAGTTCGAGCGCGCCGCGCTGCGCAAGCTGCAATGGCTCGTCGTGCGGGACATGGTCGAAACCGAGACCGCCGCGTTTTGGGAAGAAGCGCCCGACGAGATCGACACCGAAGTCTTCTTCTTCCCTGCTGCGTCGCACATCGAAAAAGACGGCACGTTCACGAATACGCAGCGTTTGCTGCAGTGGCGCGAAAAAGCGATCGAGCCGCCCGGCGAAGCGCGCAGCGAGCTGCAATTCATCGTCGAGCTCGGACGGAAGTTGAAGGCGAAGGCAACCGATCGCGATCGTGATGCAGGTCTGCGCGCGCTGACGTGGGATTACGCGGATGAAGATGCGGAGGAGATCCTTCGCGAGATTCACGGTTATGGTGTCGGCGATTACCGCGATCTCAAAGCAGACGGCTCGACGGCGTGCGGCTGTTGGATCTACTCCGGCGTGTTCGACGGCGAAAACAAAGCAAATGCTCGCGCACCGCGCGGGCGCTACGCACACGGATGGGGCTACGCGTGGCCGCTCGATCGCCGCATTCTCTACAACCGCGCGTCTGCGCGCCCCGACGGCAAGCCGTGGAGTGAGCGAAAAGCGCTCGTGTGGTGGGACGACGAAAAACGTGAATGGACCGGTCACGACGTCGCCGATTTCGCGCGCGGAAAAGCACCCGACTACAAACCCGACGCGGATGGCGAAGGCGACGACGCGCTCCCCGGCGACGCACCGTTCCTCATGCATGCCGACGGCCTCGGCTGGCTCTGGGTTCCGACCGGATTGAAAGACGGTCCGCTGCCGACGCACTACGAGCCGCTCGAATCGAACGTGCGCAATCCGTTGTACGCGCAGCAAACGAATCCCGCGGCGATGGCGTTCGCCGATCGCGAAGGCAACGAATACGCGAGCTCGCCCGACGCGCGATTCCCGCACGTGCTCACGACCTACCGCCTGACGGAGCATCACACCGCTGGAGGGATGTCGCGCACACTCTCCCATCTTGCGGAACTGCAGCCGGAGCTCTTCGCCGAAATCTCGCCCGAGCTCGCGAACGAAGAAGGCATCGCGAACGGCGACATGATCGAGATCGCGACCGCACGCGCAGCGATCCGCGCACGCGCACTCGTCACGGGACGCATGCCGTCACTCGACATCGACGGCAAGCGCGTGCACCAGGTCGGACTGCCATATCACTGGGGATCGCGCGGCCTCGTGAAGGGCGACGTCGTCAACGATCTCCTCGCGATCTCCGAAGAGCCGAACGTGAAGATCTTCGAATCGAAGGGACTGACGTGCCGCGTCAGTGCACTGCGCCCGCAGGAACCATCCGATACAGAATCATGAGTCCTGCGACGGCGATGCCGTTGAAGATCAAGCCGAGAATGAAATACGTGAACGGGCTCGATCCGCTTTTCAAAACCGACTCCGCCGACCCTTTCTGAATCTTGATGCTCTGCACGGCCTCGGTCGGATCGGGCACGAATCCCTGTTGCATCGCGGAGTAGCGGCCCGACACGCAGACCTCTTCGCCCGGGGCAAGAATGCGCTCGCAGAACACGGCGCTCTGGCTCGGATCCCACGGCGTCATCTGATGATCGAAGCGCATCGCGCCGTCGGCGTCCGCGCGCAGATTGCGCAGTTCCTGCAGCGCCTGGCGGAATCCTCCGAACTGCGTGAAGTTCGTCGACTCGACGAAGATCACCGCTCGGCTCTTCGTCTCTTCATCGAAGGGATAGTCGGCGTCGTACGCGAGCTCCGGCCACGCGAGAATGCGCACGAGACCGCTGCGTGTCTGGATCGCGCTCGGCGTCAGCGCAAAGCCGTCGCAATACTTCGCTTGCTGACTGCCATCGCGCTGAATTTCGTAGCTGTACGCAACGCACGGCTTCTGCTGCAACGGCGACGTGAGCAGCGGCCCTTGCGCGACGACGGTGCCTACGACCGCGACGCGCTCGCCGTCATCGAGTCCCTGCCCTTCGTACGCGCGGCGAATGCGGCTGCGTTCTTTGACGCGATCGATGATGCCCCACCAGTACGCGAGACCGATTGCGAAGAGCAATCCGCCGCCGAGGGATCCGAAAATCAGGTGGCGCG
>DATKFO010000499.1:0-7720 GCA_035544355.1 Thermoanaerobaculia bacterium | reverse complement strand
CGCCTCTCCAGGCGGCCCGCCCCGCGAAAATCGTGCTGTCGTCGCAGCCCACAACTTATCGTCCGCCGTCCTGGTGTCGACGTCGTATCCAGTGTCATCCTGAGCGGGTGGCGGATGGGCGCGAAGGATCCCCTGCCGACAGAGCACGCGTCGCGTTACTGGAGGGGGTCCTTCGCGCCCTCCCACCGCCCGCTCAGGACGACACTTCTAGAACGGCGCCGGGCCGCCCGCTTTGCGATAGTTGATGAGATAGTAGAGATCGCGTTGTGTAATGGCGTCGTCGCCGTCGACGTCTGCTGCGGTGGACACGCCGCGCAGATCGCCATAGAAGTGCTGGGCGAGGGCGTCGATGTCGGCGTCGGTCACTGTGGTGTCGCCGTTCGCGTCACCGCGCGGTTCACTGGCGTATCCGGTCGCATAGATCTCGAGGAGATTGTACCGGTCGAGGAACATTTCCTGCCGCCCGTCTCCGTCGATGTCGGCGAACGAGATGTTGCCGATGCTCCATACGTTTGCGAACGGAATCTGTTCCTTGTTCACGCAGCCGTCGTTCGCGGGCAGGAAGAGCAATGCGCTGGCGGTTCCGCTGTACGCGACAAGACGAGCCCGTCCGGCGATGTTTGCCCATTGGAGCGGGCCATAGATGCTCCCTGAACAACTCCACTTCAGCGTGAAATCGACACCCGAATACGCATAGAGGATGCCTTCGGCCGCAATGAAGAACATCGAGGCCTCGGGAGCCAGTCCAACATAGCGCGCAGACGAAAGCGGGAATTGCGTTCGTATGGTCCAGCCCGCGGTCTCGAACACATACACATGGGAGTAGGTCGCCACGACGAGATCGCGGACGCCGTCGGCGTTGACGTCGCCGAGTTTCATGCCATAGGGAGAGCCATTCAATGGATCGCTGACGAACTGCAGGTACGATGAAGCTCCGTTCAATACCACGATCCGATGGTCATTCGTCCCGACAATGATCTCGTCCACGGGATCGCTGTCGATGTTGGCGACGACCAGGCTGTCGGTCAGGAATTGTGGCGCGTAGTAGTCGCCGGGGCTCGTCCATTGCAAGGAATGCGTGACGCCGTCCCACACCTCGATGTACCCGACATAGGAGCTCACGCCGAGGATCGCAATCTCGAGTGCGGGATCGGAATCGAGCTGCCCGACCGCCAGCTGCTCGTAGCGTTCGGCATGAGCGGAATTGGGGAACATCGCTTCGAGCGTGTGCGTGGCCAGATCGAAAACGCGCAGCGTTCCGCCGGAGTAACCGAACGAATCCGACGTTGCGACGACCAGTTCGAGCGTGCCGTCGCCATCGAGATCGGCGACCACGCTCCTGAAGCTGCCCGTCTCCGTCGTCGATTTCCATTCCACCTGCTTCGTGATCACATTGCTCACGTAGAGGCCGCCGCTGGAATCGGTGCCCGCCCAGATCACTTCGACGACGCCATCGCCGTCGACGTCGCCGGCCGTGAGCGCCGTCGTGCCGGAGCCCACGATGGGAAGCGACCAGAGTAACGCGCCGTCAGAGGCGCGATAGCCGCGGATCGGATCGCCGTAATATTGCCCGCTCCCGGCGATCACTTCCGGCGCACCGTCGCCGTTGGCATCAGCGATCGCGACACCGTTGCCGGACGCGTTGATCTCCCACTTCGTGGTGAACGTGTCCGCGTCGAACACGCCGAGCGTGCCGCCGTAATCGCCGCGGTAGACGATCTCCGCCTTCCCGTCGGCATCGATGTCGGCGACGGCGATGCTCGAACCGAAACCGCCGAGGTATCCCCATTTTTCGGTTTGCGTGAAAGCGTCGAGGATATGCGCGACGCTGCCGTCGACCACGATCTCCGGTTTCCCGTCGCCCTCGAGATCACCCACGGCAACCGCATTTCCGCCGCGATCGGTGGCTGTCCATTCCAGGGCCAGCGTCGCGGCGTTGTAGACGTAGGTGGCCAGGGTGTTCGTCACGACGATCTCGGCCTGCGGATCCGCGTCGACGTTCGCGACGACCACGCGGCTGTCCGTGTCGCTGAACGCGTTGAACGTCGCTATGGCAAGCGCGCGTCCGCCGGAATTCGTGCTGAATACCGCCAGACGTCCGGTCGTAATGGTGGGCACGGTGCTGCTGTATCCGCTCCGCGTGGTGGTGGCCACTTCGGCGATGCCGTCTCCATCGATGTCGCCCGCGGCAATGCTGGTGCAGTCCGACACGGGACCGAACCAGACCGCGTCGTATTGGCTCGCACCCGGGCGCTTCGACAACGCGAACGGCGCGCCGGCGGGACCACATCCGACGATGTCGGCGATTCCATCGCCCGTGACATCCGCGGTGACGTAGGCCGCAGTGGACGCGACGAGCGTTCCCGTTCGCCAGAGAGCCGTGATCTCCGGCGTGTCCGCCGCCGCAACCGCGGCACTACCGAGAACGACGAGCGCGATCAGGAATCGGTGCATGGTCTTCATGGAAGCGGCGCCGGCCCGCCGGCTCTCCTGTAATTCACGAGATAGAAAAGATCGCGCTGGGTGATGGCATCGTCGCCGTCGACGTCGGATGCCGAAGAGACGCCGCGAAGATCACCGTAGAAATGTTGCGCCAGTGCGTCGATGTCGGCATCGCTGACGATGGCGTCGCCGTTCGCGTCGCCGCGCGGCTCGCTCGCGAAATCGACGGCGTAGATTTCGAACGTGGCCGCGCGATTTACGAAGAGCTCCTTGCGCCCATCTCCGTCGACGTCGGCGAAGTAGGTGCTCGTCACGGTCGACGCGTCTTCGTCGAACGCGACCGGCTCCCGATTCGTGCAGCCATCGGCCGCGGGCATGAACACGAACGACTCCGGTGCCGCGAGGTTGAACGCGGCGAGCCTTCCCTTGCCGGCAATCGTGGCCCAGCTCAGTTGCGCAAAGGCGTTTGGCGACTGCGCGCAGCTCCACTGCTCGCTGAAGTCGACGCCGGAGTACGCGTGCACGCTTCCGCCGGCCGAAACGAAGAACATCGAAGCTTCGGGCGCCACGGCCACGTACTGCGCGGACGAGAGCGTGAAATGCGTTCGCTCCGTCCATCCCGCGGTCTCGAACACGTATACGGCTGCATACGTCGTGACGACGAGATCGCGCGTGCCGTCGGCATTGACGTCGCCGAGCTTCAGGTCGATCGGGGGGTTGAGCAAGGTGTTGCTCAGGAATTGCACGATCGGCGTTGCGCCGTTCAGCACTTCGATTCTCTTGTCGCTCGTCCCGAGAATGATCTCGTCGACCGGATCGCCGTCGATGTTGGCCACGACGAAGCTGTCGGGAGTGAACGTCGGATCGTTGTAATTCGAGCTCGGGCTCTGCCACTGCAGCTCGTGGGTGACTCCATCCCAGACGAAGAGACGGCCGTCGTAGTAATCGCCGAGAACGGCAATCTCGAGCGCGGGATCGGCATCGAGCTGCCCGATTCGGAGCGCGCGCATCTCGGGAAAATTGGTCGGTTGCGGCAGTGTTGCTTCGAGCGTACGCGTGGCGTAATCGAAGATCTGCAATCGCCCCGCATAGTCGTAGCTGGAGGCAACGATCAGCTCGAGCGTGCCGTCGCCATCGAGATCGGCGACGGCTCCGCTGACGTAAGACGATTCCGCGAGCGACGTCCATTCGATCGCGCCGCTCTGTACGCTGCCGGTGTAGATGTGCGCGTTGTACGTTCCGCCGGACCATGCGATTTCCGGCGCGCCGTCGCCGTCGAAATCACCGGCGATGAGGCCGTACATGGAGCTGGTGTAACCCGGAAAGTTCCAGACCTCGACACCATCGGAGCCGCGGTAGCCGCGGAGCCGTTCATACGAGTCTCCGGCGAGGACTTCGCGCTGTCCGTCTCCATTGGCATCGGCGATCAGAACGTTGTTCGAGTAGTAGGCCGTGATCGTCCACTTGTTGGTGAACGTGTCGGCGTCGAAGAGACTGATGGATGAGTTGTAGCGGTACGCGATCTCGGCCTTCCCGTCGTTGTCGGCGTCGCCGATCGACATCTTGCCGCCGAAGCCGCCGAGGTATGCCCACTTCTCGGTTTGCGTGTACGCGCTGAGCACATGCGCGGGCGAGCCGTTGACGACGATCTCCACCTGCCCGTCGCCCTCGAGATCACCGGTCGCGACTTCGAAGCCGCCGCGATCGACAGCGGTCCACTCGAGCGCGAGTGTTTTGTCGTAGACGTAGGTGGCGAGGTAGCTCGTCACGATGATCTCGACGGCGGGATCCGCGTCGACGTTCGCGATCGCGACGTCCACAACGTAGTCGCTCTGCGAGTTGAACGTCGTTTGCGCGAGCGCGCGGCCAGTGGTCAACGCGCTGAAAATCGCCAGACGCCCGGTGGAAGGAGTGCTGTAATAGTAGCTCCCCTTTTTCACGACCGCGATCTCGGCGATGCCGTCGCCATCGAGATCGCCGGCGGCGACGTTGGTGCATCCCATCGCCGGACCGATCCAGGCGACGTCGTATTCGTTCGCACCAGGATGTTTCGACAACGCGAACGGAAATCCTCGGCCGCTGCATCCGACGATGTCCGCGATGCCGTCGCCGGTCACGTCCGCGGTCGCAAGATCGCCGTAGATCGCACCGACTGATCCCATGCGCAGGAGCGGTACGAGCTGAGGAGTGTCCGCAGCACTCACTGCGGCGACTCCGATCACGAAGCCAATTGCGAGAAGTCGTCGCATGGTCAGTGCGCTTTCGGAGCAGCCATCGTCCACTGCGTATCGGGAACGGAGGTGAGCGATGCCCCCGTGACGCCGGTTCCGTTCAGGAACCAGATGTAGTTCGCGCCGCTCGTTCCATGACGCCAGAGCAAATCGGCACGTCCGTCGTGATTGAAGTCGCCCGCGGCGCCGATGGTCCACGCGAGATCGGGAACACCGGTCAGCGCCGCGGATTGCAGGACGGAGAAGCCGTTCATTCGCCAGAGATAGTTCGCGCCGCTCGATGCGTGACGCCAGATGAGATCCGACTTGCCGTCGCCGTCGGTGTCGCCGATCGCGGCAACGCTCCACCCGGCATCACCGACCGCGGGCAACGCCGCACCTTCGGCAATCGCGCCGTTGCTCATGCGCCAGATGTAATACGCGTTCGTCGGCGCATAACGCCACAGGATGTCGTCGGTACCGTCGTTATCGAAATCGCCGGAGCCGGCGACGGACCAGCCGGATGGTGTGGAGACGAGCGCGAACGATTGCACGATCGTCGAGCCGCTCATCAGCCACACGTAATTGAGCGAGGGATTTCCGGCGTGATGCCAGAACAGATCCGCGCGCCCGTCGCCGTTCAGGTCGCCGACTGCGACGATGCGCCACTGTGCGTCGGGCACCGCGATCAAAGCGGCCGACGACGCGATGGCGTTGCCCTGCATGAACCAGAGATAAGGCTGACCGCTCGAGGTCTGCTGCCAGACCAGGTCGCGATCGCCATCGGCGTCGAAGTCTCCGGAGCCGACGATGTCCCAGCCGGATGCGGCCGGGAGTCCGCCGGAGCTGAGAATGTTGCTGCCGTCGAGCTGCCATTCGTACGTCTGTCCATTCGAATGGCGCCAGAAGAGGAGCCGCTCGGTGAGTCCGGAACTACCGGCGGTGATGGTTCCGGCAACGAGCTGGAGTCCACTGGTTGCCGTTTCGGTGATCGTGCCCGCCTGATTGGAAAGCGCGGCAGTTCCGGGGACGATCGAGAGCGTGACCGGCTGCGACGTGATCGGCGCGGTCAGAGTGACAGCGAGATTCCCGATCAGATTGCCCGGTGCGGCCGCATTCAACGTGAGCGGAATCGGGTTCGTCGATTCTTCGAACGACACGACGTACGACACGGTGCCTGCAGGATGCAGCGTCGTTTCGTACAGCGGCGTGAGACTCTGCGTCACACCGGCGCGTGTGAAGTTGATCGACGACACCGCGCTCGCCGGCGTTGCGAGAATACGGAAGCCGATGCCTCCAATCTTTTTTCCCGCTCCGGCGTCGCTGCCGAGGCGCGTCGCGGAAACGTCGCGGAGATAGACCGGCACCGTCGCGGACGTGCCGCCTGCCGATGTGCTGCCGATGGTCAGGGCATCCTGCGCCGCCGCCAGAGGAGCCGCGATCGCAAATGCGATCACCGTGATTCGTTCAATGAGTGTGCGCACGAATGCCGCCTTTCTTCGCCGCTACGGGAGCGGCGCCGGGCCACCTGCCCGCAAATAGTTGATGAGGTAATAGAGATCGCGCTGCGTTACAGCTTCGTCGCCGTCGACGTCGGCCGCCGGCGAGACTCCGCGAAGGTCGCCGTAGAAATGCTCGACGAGCGGATCGAGATCCGCGCTCGAAAGGATCGTGTCGCGATTGACGTCGCCCCGCTCGCTGGTCCAGCCGATGGAGTCGATCTCGAACGAGGACTCCCGCGCGAGCAGCAACTCCGGGCGTCCGTCGGAGTCGACGTCTTTGAACCAGAGATCGGTGATTCTGTTGTCGTCGAGATTCTTCTGCGCGGTGTTGGCGCAGCCATCCGCCACCGAATGGAATTTCAGGATTCCCGATTGAAGACCAACCGCGAGTCGCGGCTTCCCGCCGATCGAGGCGTACCCGATTGCAGCGATGTCGTTGTCGACGCATTGCCAGAGTTGCGCGAATGTCGAGCCCGAATACGCGGTCACGGAGTCTTCCTGAGCGACGAAAAAGGCGGACGCATCTTCGGCGATCGCCACGCGTTTGGGATACGGATACGACACCGAAAAGCTGTTGCGCTCCGTCCAGCCCTGCGTCTCGTACACGGCGATGCCGTTGTTATGGGCGATGACGAGATCACGCACTCCGTCGGCGTTGACGTCGCCGAGGGCGAAATCGTTGATCGATGAAGAAACGGTTTTCTGAACCTGGACGGCGAGCGTTGCGCCGTCGAGAACCTGAACGGTCCCGTAGATCAGCGAAAGAATGATCTCGCTCACCGCATCCGCATCGAGATTGGCGATGATGAGGGGGCGCGGCAGGTCGCAGCAGCCGCCCGTGTTCACGCGGGTTCGCTCGATCGCGAAGGTCGAGCCATCCCAGATGTACAGCGCCGGCGTATAGAACTGGGAAATGAGCGCGGCGATCTCGAGCTGCGGATCGCCATCGAGTTGTCCCACCGCGATGCTCGACACTTTCGCGAAGTTGTACGGCATCGGCAGCACCGCCAGCAATTCGCGCGATGCGTAGTCGCGCACTTCGATGCGGCCGCTGGTCGAGTTGCCGCGCGTGGTGTAGCTGCCGGCGATCAGCTCCAGCTTCCCGTCGCCATTGAGATCGCCGACCGCGGCCTGGAACGGAGGATCGACGTCGACGGAGCTCCATTCGACTGCCTGGGTGACCGCGTTCGCGACATGGAGAATCGACGAGCCTGAAGCACCCCATACGACTTCGACCGCGCCGTCGCCGTCAACGTCGCCCGTGGCAATCCCCGCTACGCCATCGCTCGGATTCACGATCGTCCAGAGATTCGCGCCGTCGCTGCCGCGATACGCGTGGACGCTGCCCGAATAATCCTTGTCGCCGGCGATCACTTCCGCGGTGCCATCGCCATTGGCGTCAGCGATGGCGAGTGCCTCGACGGTTTTCTGGGCGGACCATTTCTGCGTGACGTCGCCATCGGCATCGAGCAGGACGATGCTGGACGACAGCGCCATCGCGATCTCGTCTTTGCCGTCGCCGTCGGCGTCGCCGACGGCGAACGCGCTGCCGAAACCGCCGAGGTA
>DATKFO010000498.1:0-2167 GCA_035544355.1 Thermoanaerobaculia bacterium | reverse complement strand
TCGCGGAGCGGGTGTTCGACCCGTTCTTCACGACGAAGCCGCAGGGGTCAGGGCTGGGACTGGCAATCGTTCGGAAGATAGTCGACGCACATGACGGACGAATTGACCTGCGGACGGCCGTCGGTCAAGGCACGACCATTCGGGTGACGCTGCCGGTATCAGGCGGCGACGAGAACTAGAGGACTGACATGGGACGGATACTGATCGCTGACGACCACGACTCGCTTCGCCGGGGCCTCGCCCAGTCGGTGGCCGAAGCCGGCCACGACGTCGAGGAGGCCCCGAACGGTAACGCCGCCATCGAGAAGCTCCACGAGGGATTCTTCGATGTCGTCGTCAGCGACCTGAAGATGGGTGGCAGCACCGGTCTCGAGGTGCTCAAGACCGCGAAGACGCTGCATCCCTCGTCGGCCATCATCCTGATGACCGCGTTCGGATCGGTCTCGACGGCGGTCGAGGCCATGAAGTCGGGCGCGTTCGACTACGTGCAGAAGCCGTTCGAAATCGAGGAGATGGAGGTCAAGATCGAGAAGGCGCTCGAGATGCGCCGGATGCAGAACCAGATCGACTATCTCCGCCACGCCGCCGGCGATATCTACGACTTCGATCGCATCATCGGTTCGAGCGGGGCCCTCGAGAAAGTGCTCACGGTCGTTCGCAAGGTGGCGAAGAGCAACACCACCGTTCTCGTTCGTGGCGAGACCGGCACCGGTAAGGAGCTCATCGCGGGCGCCGTGCACCACAACTCGCTCCGCGCCGCGCGCAACTTCGTCAAGGTGAACTGCGCCGCGCTGCAGGAGAACCTCCTCGAATCGGAGCTCTTCGGGCACGAGAAGGGCGCGTTCACGGGCGCGGACAAGCAGCGCATCGGCCGCTTCGAGCAGGCCGACGGCGGCACGCTGTTCCTCGACGAAATCGGCGACATGAGCGCCAACACGCAGGCCAAGATCCTGCGCGTCCTCCAGGAGCACGAGTTCGAGCGCCTCGGCGGCACGCGCACGCTCAAGGTCGACGTGCGGCTCATCGCGGCCACCAATCGCGACCTGACCACCATGGTCGAAGCGGGCCAGTTCCGTGAGGACCTGTACTACCGCCTCAACGTCGTGACGATGGAGATGCCGCCGCTGCGCGAGCGCAAGGACGACGTCGCGGAGCTGGCCAACTTCTTCATCCGGCGATTCTCGGGTGAATTGAAGAAGAAGATATCCGGGCTCGAGCCCGAGGCGCTGAAGCTCCTGATGCGCTATCAGTGGCCCGGCAACATCCGTGAACTGGAGAACGCGATCGAGCGCGCGATGCTGCTTGCCGAGGGCACGCAGATCGCGGTTGACGATTTGCGACTCGGTGACTTCGGCGCGAGCGGCACGCCGCGCGAGGGTGCGTCCGTCGTGAAGATTCCGCCGACCGGCATCCCGCTCGAGGAAGTCGAGCGCATCGCACTCATCGAGGCGCTCAAGATGTCGAACTGGGTTCAGAAGGACGCGGCGGAGTTGCTCTCAATCAGCCCGCGCGTCATGAACTACAAGATCAAGACGCTCGGCATCGACTTCCCGCGAAGCCGCCGGGCGGCGCTGCAGCACCACGAGATCAACGCGCTGACTGCGTAAGAAGTAACTCTCCAATCTTCCTGATGGTGCTCCAGTTCCGGCTCGTCGCCGGAACATCGAGCATCTTCTCGACGAAGCTGTTGGGAAAGCCGTAGAAGAGGCGCGGCTCCTTGCGCCGGCTGACCACGAGGACGTCGAGACCCTTGATACCAATCGCCTCGAGCCGTTCCTGCTGGTCCTCCCAGGGGAACGGCGGCACTCTGTGCGGTTTCTGCGCGAGGTAGACGGCGTAGAGCTTCAACGTGCGGTCGTCCTCGTGCGCCTTGAACGGGGCCGCTTTCACGAGTGCGTGGATCTGACGCGCGGAGCGAAAGATTACGCTCGACTGTTCGCCGGTCAGTCCACGCACCTTCGTTCTGATGCTCTGAAAGAGCGCGGCGCAGTCCTCTTCGTCGGTTTCGAAGATCACGTTGCCGCTTTGAATGTACGACCGGACGTTTCGGCATCCCGCGCGAGCGAAGACACGACACAGGCGCGGCATGTCCACCCGCGCATGCCCCGCGACGTTGATCGCTCGGAGGAAGGCCACGTAGCGAGTCACGTACGCTTCGCCCGCGGAT
>DATKFO010000497.1:0-4771 GCA_035544355.1 Thermoanaerobaculia bacterium | reverse complement strand
TTCCCCGACGCCGTGAAGCCGCTGATCCGCGCGCTGCCGCTCACCGCGCTCAACGACGCGCTGCGCAGCGTCATGAACGACGCCGCGACGATCGGCGCGATCGTGCCGCAACTGCTGACGCTCGTCGGTTGGAGCCTCCTTTGTTACGCGATCGGTCTGAAAATTTTCCGATGGGTGTAGACGACGACCGACCACAAACCGCGAAAGCGAAACGTGCTGTCGACATACTTTTCGATCACGTAAAACGCGAAGTAATACGCGCGCGCGAACGCCCAGACGCAGATCGCGAGGAGTGCGATCGTCTTTAGTTGCGGTGCGCTCGCGATGAGCAGTCCGCCCGCGAGCGCACCGAGAACCACGAAGAGAATCGCTTTTGCGAAGAGCAGGCGATGGCTCGCGATGTCGTTCATCGCGTCTTCGACGAAGCGCGAACGCTTACAGTTTCGCGCTGAGGATCTTCAGGAGCGACAAGCCGCCCTTGTACTCGATGTCGGAGATCCGCCAGCCCTTCGGCGTTTTCGTCATCCGATACACCAGCTGGATCTTCTCGCCGTCGCCCGGGTAGAGAAATTCGACTTTCACCGTATTCGGCCGCGGGCCGGGCAGCACCTTCAAATCCTCCGCGCCGGGATCCTGCGAATCCCAGATCGGATCGAAATCGAGGCGGCAGATCTCCTGCGTCTTCGCCACGCACTCGCGATCGCGAAGGATCAGCTTCGAGAGCTGCTCGTCGAAATACTTCTGCAGAACGGCGGCGGGCTGATCGATGAGCTGCTGCTCCGTCCAATCGGGTTCGGTGAAGATCGCCTCCCACGCAGAGACGCGATACAGCTGCGCGACGGTGTCGATGGGCGTGGCGGCGCTCGCAGAGAGCGCGAGTGCGAGGGTGAGAAGAGCGATGGCAAAGAGCTTCATGCGCGGATGATAGTGTCGACCGTGCAGTGTCATCCTGCGCCACGGAGGTTCGGGCGGCTGCAAGCCGCCCCTACTCCCTTCATGAAAGCTCCTGTAGGGGCGGCCTGCGGCCGCCCGAACCCCCGTGGGCGGCGGTGGTGGCAGCCCTCCGATTAGAACGAAATCACGAGGCCGATGTTCGTCTCTCCCTGATAGAGATCGTGGTTGTAGTCGTAGTAGCAGCGCGAGCAGCGGTCGTCCTGATTGCCGGTCGACGTGTAGTAGCCGCGTGCTTCGACGCGCAATCCGAGGTTGCGATTGAACGGAACTTTCACGCCGACGCCGGCGGATGCGGAGAAGCGGTTCTCGCTCGTCACGCCGAGGACTTTCGGATCGAGATTTGCGATGCCGGCGCTGATGATCACGAACGGCGTCGCGTTGCGCGAGCGCGCGAACGGGAACAGCAAGCCGGCGTGGTAGTAGGTGACGTCGATGTCCGCGACGGGATCGGCAGGATTGAAAAGTCCGCCGCCCGATTCGAGCTCGGTCTCCTGATGGCTGACCATGAGCTCGATCTTCATGCCGGTGTCGCCGAGGGGGACGCCCAGGGCGGCGCCGAAGTCGGCGGAGCTGGCGAGGTCGACGTCGCGGGTGAAGAGATCCGACTGATCGGCGAAGATCGTGCCGCCGTAGCGATAGCCGGCAAATGGCGTGAGCTCGACGGCGCTGTCGCGCGGCGAGTCGCGCCGGTAGTTGCGATACTGGGCGTGGAGTGATGACGGAACGACGAGAATCAGGATGAGAAGCAGCGTGTATCGGCGCATGAGTCCTCCAGACGTAGTTGTCCTGCGAATTACAATCCGCGAGCCATGAAGGTTGCGACCTGGAATGTGAACGGAATCCGCGCGCGCGGCGAGCAATTCGTGGAGTTCGTCGCGAGCGAACAGCCCGACGTGATCTGCCTGCAGGAGATCAAGGCGAAGCTCGAGCAAATCCCGCAAATCTGTTCGATCGAAGGATATACGTGCTATTGGCACGGCGCGGGCGGCTACTCCGGCGTGGGGCTGCACGTGCGGCGCGGGTTCGCCGGGCAGGTGGAGTTCCAGCATCCCGAGTTCGATCACGAGACGCGGATCGTGGAGGCTCAAATCGGGGACACAGTGTTCACCAGCGTGTACGTTCCGAACGGCGGGAAGGATTTCGACGCGAAGGTCGCGTTCATCCATTCGCTGATCGGCTACGCCGCTGCGATCCGCGAGCGCGGGCTGAAGCTGATCCTCTGCGGCGACATGAACATCGCGCGCACGGAGATGGACGTGCATCCGAAGGAGCGCAAGCCGCGCGCGATCGGACAGCTCCCCGAGGAGCGCGAGCTGCTGGAGAAGTTGATCGCGCAGGGGCTGGTGGATGTGGGGCGGTCGCTGTATCCCGAGGATGAGAACTACTTCACGTGGTGGGCGCCATGGCGGAGTCTGCGCCAGCGAAACATCGGGTGGCGGCTCGACTACGTGCTCGCGTCCACGTCGATCGCTTCGCTCGCGGTTTCGTGTCCTTCGCTGCGGGAGGTGGGGAGCTCGGATCATGCGCCGGTGGTCGCAACATTCACTTGATCAACGCGCATGCGCGTGCCGCCCGGGGCTACACGGACACTCGCGGCAGGAAACGGACAAGCTGAGAGCATGTCCTACGTTCGACAAACGTAGGGCCGCCTCTCAGGCGGCCCGCCAACCACGAAAATCATCCCGAATGAAGCCCGGAGCGGTGTCGCCCGCCGATGAAGCCGGCGGGCTTTGCAAGATTGGCAGCCGCGTCCCGAGTGGCCCCGGGCTTACGCCCGGGGCTATTTTTTCTAACTATTCCAACACCACGATCATCACACGCCGATTCTGTGAACGTCCCTTGCGATTCTTGTTCGACGCCACCGGGGCGGTGTCGCCGTAGGAGATCGTGGACATGCGTGCGAGCGGGAGTTTCTGCTCGCGGCCGAGGTAGCGGCGGACGGAGTCGGCGCGGCGCTGGCCGAGGTCGTCGTTGTACTTCGTCGAGCCGACGTCGTCGGTGTGGCCCTGGATCTCGATGAAGTACTGCTCGTTGAGCGCCTTAACCTTGCCGGCGAACTCGTCGAGTGCGGTCTTCGCTTCCTTGCTGAGATCCGTGGATCCCGTTTTGAATTTCACGTTCTCATCCGTGAACGCCTGTTCGAAGACGACCTGGCCTTTGGCGAGCACGCCCGCGTCCTGCGCGCGCTTGAGCGCGTCCTGCGCGGTCTGGCTGAGCTCATCGACGCGCTGGTTCGTCTGATCGATGCGCGCGTTCGTGGCGGTGTTCTTCGACTGCAGGTCTTCGACCTGCGAAGCCACGGACTCGATCTTCTGGTTCGACGCTGCCTGCGAGGCGGCGATCTTCTCGTCGACCGATTTCGAGGTGGCGCATGCGCCGAGGAGTGCGGTGAGAGCCGTAGCGGTAACTGTCCGGAGATAGATTTGCTTCATCAACTTCCTTTCCTTTCGTTGCGTTTGTTTTTGCCGCGCTGCGATGCGGCTGCGCTCAGGACCGGAGGCTCGGTGCCGCGATATCCGGCTCGAACGCGAACGGAACGTGCGCGTCCTGGGAGCCTGACTGAGATACGACGGTACTTCACCACACCCTTGCCGGTCGGTGAGAATCCAATGAGGTATTGCGCGCGAAGGCTTTCTTCCATGGCATCGATCGCGGCGGAGAGCTGCTCCGGCTGATTGCCGATGAACGAGCGGCCGCCGGTGAGCGACGCGAGCTCGGTGAGGAGCTGCAGGTTCGCACTCTCCTCGGCGGTCTTCGTCGTCGACCGCACTTCGCCCGGCTCGCGCAGGCCGAGGGCGAAGATCGGAATCGCGACGCCTTCGAGCTGCTTCGCGATCTGCGCGCGCGTGAGCTGCGACGCGTTGTCGATGCCGTCGCTGAGCAGGATGATCGCCTGCGTCGGGTTGTTGCCGAGGAGACTCTTCTCCGGCATGTCGGCGAGCGCGTCGAAGAACGCGGTCTTGCCGTACGGCTTGATGCCGAGCAGCGCGCGAATGATTTTGTTCGCGTCGGTCGTGAACGGCACGAGCTCCGTCGCGTTCTCGTCGTTGAAGACGTAGAGCGAGAAGTCGTCGCCTTTTTTGCGCCGCTCGAGCAGTGCGGAGATCGCGGCGCGCGCGGCCTGCATCTTTCCGGCGAGCTCCATGGAGCCGGAGCCGTCGACGAGAATCGTGAACGAGACGGGCGCGTCCATCGACCTCTCGAACATGTCGCTGCGCACCGGCACGCCGTCGACGAACAGCGCGACGTCGCCTTCGCGCAGGTTCGTGATCGGATCGCCCTTCGTGCCGAGGGCCGTGAATGGAATCATCACGTAGCTGACCGCGACCTCTTCGGTGAACTGCTGCTGGTCGGGTGCGGCTTGCGCGAAGACACTGCTGCTCAGGAGGTACGCCGTCAGAAGTGCTGCCGTAGTGCGGGAACCCATGCCGCGGAAAACCGCTAGGGCGCCGTGTGCAATTTCACTGCCCAGTCTGCTCAACCTCTCTTCAGCGGAATGAACTTCTCGTCATCCTGCTGATCGCGCTCCCAGCGAAGGAAGTCGTAGTAGCCGCAATGGGGGCGAACGGGATACTCGTGGCAAACCGCGGGGCGCGCTTCGTAGATCGTACAACGGCGCGTCTTCTTGTCGAGAAACATGCAGACTGTGCCGTAGATCTTGTCCTTCTGATGACGAAGGACCTGCTCTTTCTCGACGACTTTCGTGAAGCGCTTTTTCGCGTCTTCGACGGTGACACCGAACTTTTTCGCGAGACGGATGAGGTCGCGTTTGTAGACGATGATGCGCTCGTAGCTGCAGCAGTACGCCGGGCATTTC
>DATKFO010000496.1:0-6362 GCA_035544355.1 Thermoanaerobaculia bacterium | reverse complement strand
TGAATCTGATCCTCTTCGCGATCGCGGTCGCACTGCTGTTCGCCGGAATCCGGCGTGCGTACGCGACGCCGTCGACCGCGCGCAAGGTCATCGCGACGCTCGTCGTGGTGATCGGCGTCGCGATCACGGCGGCCTTCGTCTACGCCGCATATCCCGGCTCGCGCGTTCCGCAGTCGGCAAGCGCGCCGGCGATCGGATCGCACGCTCCCGATTTCACACTGCCCGACACGAACAACCAACCGGTCTCGCTGTCGCAGACGCTCGCGAGCGCGCCGAAAGGCGTGCTGCTCGTCTTCTACCGCGGCTACTGGTGACCGTTCTGCAACTCCGAGTTACGGGGTATCGAAGAACATCTCTCCGAATTCGAAGCAGCCGGCGTGCGCGTGATCGCGATCAGCGTCGACACGCCCGCCGACTCACGCAACCTCGCGCAGAAAGCGCACTACACGTATCCGATCCTTTCCGACGTCGACACGAAAGTCATCGATCGCTACGGCATCACGCACAAAGGTGCGGGCATGGGCGGCCATGACGTCGCGCGCCCCGCGGAGTTCCTGCTCGACCGCAACGGCGTCGTGCGGTGGCGGAACTTGACGGAGGACTTGCGCGTGCGCGCGCGTCCGGAGGACATGCTCGCGGCGGCACGGAAGCTTTAGGAGGTATGGACTGCGGTGACCGCAGTCACCGCTTTCGTATACCGCTGTCGAAAAGCGGCGATTGCGATCGCCGCACTCCAAAAACCGATGACGACCCTCACCCTCCGCGCCCTGAATCGCGCGACGCTCGCGCGGCAGATGCTGCTGCGGCGCGAACGCGTCAACGCGCGCGTCGCGATCGAGCGGCTCGCCGGGATGCAGGCGCAGGTGCCGAAACCGCCGTTCCTCGGACTCTGGACGCGGATCGAGAATTTCAAGCGCGACGATCTTGCGAAGCTCATCGCGAGCGGCGACGTCGTGCGCGCGACGATGATGCGCGGCACGCTGCATCTGATGTCGAAGAAGGACTACGCCGCGTTGCGCCCCGCGATCCAGCCCGCACTCGACGTGATCCTGAAACGCGGCATGCCGATGGACCTCGAGCGCGTCATGAGCGAAGCGCGCACGTTCTTCGGGAAGAAGCCGCACACGTTCGAAGAAGTGCGCGAGCATCTTGCGGCGGTCTTTCCCAAGTACAACCATCGCCACATGGCTTATGCGGCGCGTTTGCATCTCCCGCTGCTGATGGTGCCCGACGACTCGACGTGGAGTTATCCGCCCGATTGCGAGTTCGCACTCGGCGGCAAGATCGGCACCGACACGTCCGCGCGCGAGCTCGCGCTGCATTACCACGCCGCGTTCGGTCCCGCGACCGCGATCGATTTTCAAACGTGGTCGGGACTCGCCGCACAGCGCGCTCTCTTCGACGAATTGCGTCCGAAGCTTGTCGTGCTTCGCGATGCGCGCGGGCGCGAGCTGTTCGATCTTCCCGATGCACCGCGGCCTGATGAAGATGTCGACGCGCCCGTGCGCTTTCTCCCCGAGTTTGACAACCTGCTCCTCGCGCACGCCGATCGCACGCGCATCATCGCCGACGAATACCGCCCGCGCGTCGCGACGAAAAACCTGCGCATTCTGGCGACGTTTCTCGTCGACGGCTTCGTCGCCGGCACGTGGAGCATTCAGCGCAAGAAAACCGCGACGCTGACGATCACGCCGTTCGCGAAGCTGACGAAGAGCGCGCAGAAAGCGCTCGCGGAGGAAGGCGAACGATTGGTGAGATTCGCGGAAGAGGATGCGGCCTCGTACGAAGTGAAGTTCGCCTAGGAATGTGGCACAGACACTCTTGTCTGTGCTCGCGCGATCGCTCGGAGGCAGCACAGACAGGAGTGTCTGTGCCACATCGAATCAACGCGCTTCGTTCAATAGCAACACGAGCTCGAGCATCCGCACATCCGACGTCGCGCCGTCCGCCACGCGATACTCCCCTTCGCGCTCCTCGATCTCGCGCAGGCGCAGCAGATCCTGCCGGCTCACGCCGACTTCCTTCGCGAACGGCCGCCACGTCTCCACGACGTCCGTCTCGATCTCCGCGTCGGACAACATCGCCTCGCCCGCGCAATTGAAATGTTCGCAGCCGAACTGCTCGGCGCATTCGGGACACGGTTTCGGATCGTCGAAATCGGCGAGCTCGCTCTCGGTCAGCACGCGCATCACACCGCCGCGCCGCTCGCGCACGAAACTCAAACCGCTTTCACTGCGCGACAACAGATCGAACCGCCGCACTTCTTTTTCATCGCTCATCGGAGGCGACATCTTATCCGCTCGCACGGCGCGGCGCTTCGGCATCCGAGGGACGAATGCGTCGTGCACGGAGGAGAGTCCGAAGCCTTGGGTCGGCGCTCCCGCGGGAATGTGGATGCGGTCGCCGATTGCCGCCGCGCCGATGCCGTGCCGCGGATTCACCATCGGCACTTCTGATCTCCACGTTCCCGTGGCCACATCGAACGATTCGTTCTCCGCGAACACGCCCGTCGCCGTCGACGGATTTCCCTCGCCGCCAAACACGTAGATGCGCCCCTCGACGACGGCCGCCGCGATTCCACTGCGCGCCGTTGGCATCGGCGGTCGACGCTCGACAGAATCGTCTCGCCCGCAATGCCGCCGATGAGATACAGCTTGCCGTTCGCAGCCGCAACCGCAACCTCCTGCCGCGCGACGAGCGTGGGCGCGAGCGTCACCCATCCGGCCGCGTGGAGGGACGACGCGATGATTAGCGATCCGAGAAGCGTGTATCTCATGCAAAGATCATGGATGCAGGAGGAGTCTTCATGACTGTCGCGCCCCAGCGCTCGGAAACCGTTCTCGAATTCACTGCACGCGCCGTCGTCGCGGGAATTGTCTTCGGCGTCCTCTTCGGCGCCGCCAACGCCTACCTCGGCTTGCGCGTCGGCCTCACCGTCTCGACGTCCATCCCGATCGCCGTGCTCACGGTTGCCCTTTTCCGCCTCTTTCCACGCCGCGGCGAAGGAGGCGTGCTCCTCGAGGCCAACCTCTCGCAGACGATCGGCTCCGCGAGCTCATCGCTCGCGACCGGCACGATCTTCACCATCCCGGCGCTGTTCCTCTGGGGCATGGCGCCGCCGTTCTGGCAGGTCGCGATCCTCGCGATGCTCGGCGGTTTTCTCGGCATCGCAGCAATGGTGCCGCTGCGCCGCTTGCTCATCGTGCGCTCCGCCGACGAGCTGCCGTATCCCGAGGGCACTGCGTGCGCCGAAGTGCTGCGCGCGACCGCGACGGAATCGACCGCCGGCGGCGGCAGATGGATCTTCATCGGACTCGGCGTCGGCGCAGCGGTGAAGCTCGCGCTCGGCGCGTTCATGCTGCTCCCTTCCGAGCTCTCGATGCATCTTCCCGTGCTGCCGAAAGCAGAGCTCGCACTCGAGATCGCGCCCGCATTACTCGCGGTCGGCTACATCCTCGGCTACCGCCAATCCGCAACGATGGTCTCCGGCAGCCTCGTCTCCGCGATCGTGCTCACGCCGATGATTGCGCTCGTCGGCGCGGCGCTCGTTGCGCCGATGTTCCCCGAGGTGACGGTTCCGATTCGGGATTTATCGGCGGGACAGATCTGGTCGAAATACGTGCGCTACATCGGCGCGGGCGCAGTCGCAGCTGCCGGACTCGTTGCGGTCGCGCGCGCGTTGCCGACGATGGCGAGCTCGTTCGCCGCGGTGCTGCGCGGCTTGCGAAAAACGGGCGGCGTGGATGCCGGTGATGGCGAAGCAACACCGCGTACCGATCGCGACGTGCCGTCGTGGGTCGTGGTCGTCGTGCCTCTCGTCGTCATCATCACGCTGGTCGCGGTGCCGGGACTCTTCGCCGGCAACATGACCTTCGTGCCGCGACTCGTCGCCGCGATCGGCGTCGCGATTTTCGGCGTCGCATTCGTCGTCGTGTCGTCGCGCATCGTCGGCTTGATCGGCGTCTCGTCGAATCCCACTTCCGCGATGACGCTCGTAACGCTCCTCGGCGTCTCCGTCGCCTTCGTGCTCCTCGGATGGCGCGACGTCTCCGCGCGTGCCGCGATCCTCACCGTCGGCACCGTCGTCTGCATCGCGGCGTCGAAAGCGGGCGACATCTCGCAGGACTTGAAAACCGGTTATCTCGTCGGCGCGACACCGGCGCGACAGCAGTACGGACAATTCATCGCCGCAGCCGTCGCGTGCTGGGCGATTGCCGCAGTTGTGTTGAAGCTCGGCAACACTCTGGGCTTCGGAACGACGGACCTGCCCGCGCCGCAGGCAACCTTGATGAAGACCGTGATCGAAGGCGTGCTCGCGGGCTCGCTGCCGTGGGGACTCGTCGGCATCGGCGCAGCGCTCTCGGTTTGCGCGTTGATTGCAGGACTGCCGGGACTCGGATTCGCAGTCGGCATCTACCTTCCACTCGCGACCCTCACACCGATCTTCGTCGGCGGCATCGTCCGCCGCATCGTCGAAGCGCGGCGCAAAGGCAAGCCGGCTGAAAACGATGCAGGCGTGCTCGGCGCGTCAGGGATGATCGCGGGCGAAGGACTCGCCGGCGTCGCGATCGCGTTCCTCGTCGGATCGGGATTCCCGAAGATGTTCGCGTCGATTCACTTCGCGGAGAAGAAATTCTCGTGGCTGAGCGGCGTGCCCGCGGCGCTCGCCGGCGTCGCGATCGTGGTCGCGATCTGCACGCTGCTCTATCGCGCCGGTCGCTCGACGGCGTGAACGAATACGACGGCCACGTGCCCGGCGCGGCGATGCTCGTGCTTCGCGACGGCGAGCGCGTGCTCGAGCGTTGCTACGGCTTCGCCGATCTCGAAGCCGGCGTGCGCGTCACGCCGGCGACGAACTTCCGCCTCGCATCGGTGACGAAGCAATTCACCGCGACGCTGATCGGGATCCTCGCGGAGCGCGGCGCATTGTCGTACGACGATTCGATCGCGCGATTCCTGCCGTCGCTGCCCCGCGCGATCACGATTCGCCATCTGCTCACGCACACGTCGGGACTCATCGATTACGAAGATCTGGTCGAATGTAGGACAGGCTTCAGCCTGTCCCATCAAATCAGCGACAACGACGTGCTCCAACTGCTCGCACCCGTCGATCGCACCTACTTCGCGCCCGGCGCCGAGTTCCGCTACAGCAACACCGGCTACGTCTTTCTCGGAATGATCGTCGCGCGCGCATCGGGCGTCCCGTACGCGACGTTCCTGCAGCGTGAAATTTTCGAGCCGTTGCAAATGCGCGGCAGCGGCATCCTCCCGAACGTCACGAATCGCGCGTACGGCTACACGCGCGAAAACGGCGAATGGATCCGCCGCGATCAAAGCATCACCAGCGCGACGCTCGGCGACGGCGCGATTTACTCATCGATCAACGACCTCGCGCGCTGGGACGAAACGCGTCTCCTCTCGCGCGAAACCCTCGCACTCGCCTACGGCTGGCGCACCGGCGAGCACGAAGGCCGTCGCATCCGCTGGCACTCCGGCGAGACCGTCAGCTTCCGCAACGTCATCGTCCGCTTCCCCGGCGAGCGCCTCACGTTGGTCATCCTCACGAACCGCGATGAGCCGATGTGGAGTGCGGCGACCGCAATCGCCGCTTTGGGACAGCCACTCGCAACGCTGTAGAAGAGTGGACAGAGGTCCGTCTCAAACCGCGGGATGGCGGACTTATAGTCCGCCGGTTTTGCACGCAGCGATCGCAAATCGCCGCTTTCGAACCGATTCCATAATTCGTGAGACCATGCTCTCGGAGAGAGAGAGAAACCATGGCCGACATCACGATCATCAACTGGGACAAAGTCAAAGACTCGTTCATCGACAAGACACTCGCGACGCTGAAGGACGCCACGGTCGCCAACGCCGATGTGTCCGCCGCGCCGAAGGTCGGCATCGAAGGCGTCGAGCTCTCGTTCGACGCTTCCGCGAAGCTCACCATCAGCGCATTCAACGAATCGACCGACACCGACGATGAACAGGTCGTCGGCGTCGCAGGCTCGAAGACCGCAGACGGCGACACGCTCGATCCGAAAATCCCGTACATCGCCGAAAACGCGTGGCTGCGCTACTCGCTCGTCGGCGAGCTCACCGCCGGCGTGAAAGCGTCGCTCAACGCCGTTGGCGTCGGCGTCGACGCTGAATCGCAGATCGTCTTCTCCGATTATCGCGTGCACAAACCCGCGGACGCCGCCGACACGACGGTGCTCAGCGATCTCGCCGCGCCGCGCACCGCGCTGAAGATCGACGACATCCGCGACCTCGGCAACAGCGAAGCGCTCTACTACGAGCTGCGCGGCAAGCTCGCCTTCTCGGTGACCGTGAGCTGGTCCGACATCTACACGAAGACGCTCAGC
>DATKFO010000495.1:0-4903 GCA_035544355.1 Thermoanaerobaculia bacterium | reverse complement strand
AAGAGTGTCTGTGCCACACAACCTATAATTCGCCTCGTCCTTGTTCGTTCCCAAATCCGTCGTCTGTTTTCGTGAGGGATACACGCGCGAGCGGTTGATGCGCGATCTGATCGCCGGCGTGGTCGTCGGCATCGTCGCACTCCCACTCGCGCTCGCGTTCGCGATCGCATCCGGCGTTCCTCCCGAGCGCGGCCTCTACACCGCGATCATCGCCGGCTTTCTCATCTCCGCGCTCGGCGGCAGCCGCGTGCAGATCGGCGGTCCGACCGGCGCGTTTGTCGTGATCGTGTACGGCATCGTCGCGCAATACGGCTACGGCGGCCTCGTGATCTGCACGCTGCTCGCCGGCGTAATCCTCATCGCCCTCGGACTCGCACGACTCGGCGCGCTGATCAAGTTCATTCCGTATCCCGTCGTCACCGGATTCACCGCCGGCATCGCGGTGATCATCTTCTCGGGACAGATGAAGGACTTTCTCGGATTGCAGATGGGGAAAGTTCCCGCCGAATTCATCGAAAAGTGGGTCGCGTACGCAGGTCGCTTCCACACGATCAGCGTTCCGACCGTGCTCGTCGCGACCGGCACGCTGATCGTGCTGATCGTCTGGCCGCGCGTGTCGCGTATGGTGCCGGGTCCGTTCGTCGCGATGTTGCTCGCCACTGCGGCGGTGAAGATTTTTCATCTGCCCGTCGAAACGATCGGCTCGCGATTCGGTGGCGTTCCGTCGACGTTGCCGCATCCGCAGTGGCCGAGCATTCCGTGGGAGCACATGCGCGATTTCATTTCGCCCGCGCTCACCGTCGCGCTGCTTGCCGCGATCGAATCGCTGCTCTCTGCGGTCGTCGCTGACGGCATGATCGGCACGCGTCACAAGTCAAACATGGAGCTCGTCGGACAAGGCGTCGCGAACATCGCGTCCGCGATTTTCGGCGGCATTCCCGCGACGGGCGCGATCGCGCGTACTGCAACGAACATTCGCACCGGCGGACGCACGCCGCTCGCCGGCATCACGCACGCCATCACGCTCCTGCTGATTCTCGTGTTCCTCAGCAAATGGGCTGCGATGGTGCCGCTCGCATCCCTCGCCGCGATTCTCGTGGTCGTCTCGTATCACATGAGCGAGTGGCGCTCGTTCGCGGGACTGCTGCGCGCGCCGAAGAGCGACATCGCGGTGCTCATCATCACGTTCGGACTAACGGTGTTCATCGATCTCACCGTCGCTGTGCAAGTCGGCGTCGTGGTGTCGGCGCTGCTCTTCATGAAGCGGATGTCCGAGGTGACGGAGATCGAGGGTGTGACGAGCGAGATTCGCGATGCTGGCGAGAATCCCGACGAGATCACGCAGGTGCGCAAACGCAAACGGATCGTCGGCGGACACGAGATCCCGATCGGCGTCGAGATCTATGAAGTGAACGGCCCGTTCTTCTTCGGCGCCGCCGACAAGCTCAAAGACGTTCTCAGCGAGATCGCGAAACCGCCGAAAGCGCTGATCCTGCGCATGCGCTACGTCCCCGCGATCGACGCGACCGGAATTCACGCCCTCGAGCAGATGGCGAAGAAGTGCAAGCACCAGGGCACGACGCTGATCCTCACCGAAATCCGCCAGCAACCGTTACGCGCAATCGTCCGCGCACGCAAGCTCGAATTTTTCGGAGGGCGGCAGAATCTCGCGAAGACGCTCGAGATTGCGCTCGAACGCGCTCACCAGGTCACGAGCTCGTAAGTATCCGCGACGCGCAGCGTTGCCGGCACTCCGCTGAATTGCACGACGTCGTCGCCGGTCGTGTATCGACGCGATTGCCACGCGCCACCGTCGAGGAAGCGATGCTCGACGTCGATCTTGTATTGATCGATGAGCAGGTAATCGCGAAGAGTGGGAACCGTCTGATAGAGCTCGAACTTCAATCCGCGATCGTATTCGCGCGTCGAGGTCGATAGAACTTCGATGATGACGACTGGATTCGTAATGGTCTCACCGTGATCCGATGTGAGCGCGACGGGCGGGCATGCGACGGTAACGTCCGGATAGGTATACAGCCCCGAGGGAGTGTTCACCTGCAGATCCGCGACATAGTAACGACAGCCGCGGCTCCGTAACCCATCAAAGGCTCTCGCAACGTTCAACGCGATCTGGTTGTGATTCCGTGTACCACCCGACATCGCGAAAATCTCGCCGTCGAAGTATTCGTGGCGGATGTTCGACATCCTTTCGATCGAGAAGTACTCCTCCAACGAAAACTGCCGTTTCGCCGCTCGCATCGCGACGATGATACGCCGCTACACTACGCCCCGCATGCGCCGCCGCCTCGATGCCGCGATTCGCGCTTTCGTCATCGGCGCGCTGGCTGCGATCGCGTTGCTGGTGATGTTCGCGTTCAGCCAGCCGCGCGTGCTCGATGTGCGCGTGCTCGCGACCGCAGCTTCCGCCGGCGGACTGTTTGCCGCACTCGTCGGGTTTCTGCAGCCGCGCGGCGCGAAGCCGATGTCGCGCGCGAAGTCGATCGTCTACGGCCTCGGCTACGCCGCGTTCGGGTTCTGGTTCTGGGCCGTGATCACGGTCATCGCGATGCTGATGACGACGCCGAGCGAGATGCAAGGTTGCTGGCCCGCGACCGTGGTGCTCCTCGCGTTCGGCGGACTCGGTACGTACATCGGCAACGCGCTGTATCGCTTCCGCATCGCCGAAGCGGAGCGGCAGCGCGCGTCGGTCGAGCTCGAAGTCGCGCGCGATCTGCAGCAGCGACTCCTTCCGCCGCGCACGTTCGAGCGCGACAGTTTTCGCATCACCGCGAAGAATGTTCCGGCGATTTACGTCGCAGGCGATTTCTACGACTTCATCGAGCTCGCCGATGGCCGCGTGCTCATCGCGCTTTGCGACGTCGCGGGCAAAGGTGTCGCGGCGGGACTCATCGTCGCGTCGACGAAAGCGGTGCTGCCGTTTTTCGCGGCGCATGATCCGTCGCCGCATCTCGTGTTGCTCGCGCTCAACGACAAACTTGCGCGCGAGCTTGCGCGCCGCGAGTTCGTTGCGGCCGTGATCGCGTTGTTCGATCCGGCGACGGGCGTGCTCGAGATCGCGAACGGAGGGATGCCCGATCCGGTCATCGGTGCGCGCGCGATTCAGGTGCCGGGTCCGCGATATCCAGCCGGGATTCGCGCTGGCGTCGAGTACGAATCGATGCACGTCACTCTCGCGAAAGGCGAGCGTGTCGTGTTCTTCAGCGATGGATTGCCCGAAGCGCACATCAGCAAACGCGAGCAAGTCGGATACGAGCGCGTTGCCGAGGAGATTGCGAAGCATGACGATGTCGACGCCCTCTTCTCGGCGATCGAATCGATCGCAAACGGACAGCGCGACGACGATTGGACCGCGGTGATGCTGCGGCGGCTATGACTCCGGCGCCGGCGCCGGCACTGCTTTCGCCCACGACGTCACGTAGACCACGCCGCACACGCCGCCGATCGTGAGCGCGGCGCCGATTGCCGCCATCGTCGAGATGCTTTCGCCGAGGAGCCAGTTGCCTAGTGCCAACGAGACGAGGACGGCGAGCTGCGAGATCACGCCGCCGGTCATCGCGTCGAGCCAGCGCAGGCTGAACGTGAGCGCAAGCTGCGCGCCGATCGCGAGGAGCGCAGTTGCCGCGAGCGAGAACCATTCATCGCCGCGCGGCTGCTGCCACGTCTTGATGCCGAGCGGCGCCGTGACGAACATGCCAAGGAGGCAGAAGCTCGTGTAAACCGACCACGAATTTTCGCCGCGCCGCGCGGCGCGCATCGCGGTTACCGCGGCGCCGGAGCAGAACGCGGATGTGAGTCCGACGAGCTCCCACACGCCGAATCCGAGGTAGTCGCCGGGATGTGCGTTTGCTCGCACGACGAGATAGATGCCGGCGAGTGCGATCGGCATCGGCAGCAGCACCTTCGGACTGATCTTCTCGTTGATGAACATCACGGAGAAGATCCCGCTGAACAGCGGCGCGGAGTAATTCAGCAGCGTTGCCACGCCGACGTGGATGTGCTCGATCGCGAGAAAGTAGAAGAGCACGGCGAGCCCGCCGAAGAAGCCGCGATACAAGAGAAGGTCGTAGCGATGGAATTGGAGTGCCGAGCGGCGATAGCGTCCGATGAGCAGGGGAGGGAGCAGTCCGACTCCGAAGCGCACAAACGCGACCTGCGGTCCGGAGAGACGCGCCGTCGCGAGCTTCGCCGCGAACGCCATCGCGCCGAACATCAACGCGGAACAGGTCATCAGCAGAAGTGCGCGTTGTGTGGCGCGGGCGTCGTGTATCGTTTCGGACGTCAAAACCGCGCAAGAGTAACAAAGGAGCGCATGAGCACCGTCACCTGCCGCGACGCCACGAAGAGGGACATTCGCGCGATCGTCGAGTTTCAGCTCGCGATGGCGCGCGAGACCGAAGAGCTCGAATTGAATCGCCACGTGCTGACGCGCGGCGTCGAGGCGGTATTCGAAGATCGCGCGCTCGGACGCTACTTCGTCGCGGAGAGCGACGGCGACGTGATCGGCTCGCTGCTCATCACCTTCGAATGGAGCGATTGGCGCAACGGACTCGTGTGGTGGATCCAGTCGGTCTACATTCGTCCCGATTTTCGCCGTCGCGGCGTGTACGCGGCGCTGTACGAGCACGTGAAGTCGCTCGCCGAGGCGTACGAGATGGTGAAAGGAATCCGCCTCTACGTCGATCGCCGCAACACCGCCGCACAAGACGTCTACCGCCGCCTCGGCATGAACGGCGAGCACTACCAAGTGTTCGAATGGATGAAGTGAGTTGGCAGTAGGCAGTAGGCAGTAGGCAGTAGGCAGTGTGCAGTTGGCAGAGGAACGACGAGATTTTTCTACTGCCTACTGCCTATTGTCAACTCATCACTTCCATCCGGCATTCGC
>DATKFO010000494.1:0-3705 GCA_035544355.1 Thermoanaerobaculia bacterium | reverse complement strand
ACTCCTAAACCTGCACGCCCACTTTCCGCAGCGCCTCGAACGTCCCCACATCCGACCACCCGAAGTCGCCGCGGATCGTGGCGACGCGCGGCGTTTTCTCCATGAGCGCGTAGTCGATCGAGATCGACGGCATCGATTCGTAATTTGATTCATCGACGCGCGCGATCTCCGGCGCCGCGGCTTCGAGCGCGCGGCGAAAGACGTCGCTGCGCCAGACGAACATGCTCGCGTTCCACGTGTAGTTACCCGCGCGAAGGAATTCTTCAGCGCGACCGAGGTCGGGTTTTTCTTTGAACGAGCGCACGCGCTGGATGTCGCCTTCGATCGTTTCGCCGACCTCGAGATAGCCGTAGCCGGTGTTCGGCTCCGTCGGCTCGATGCCGATCGTCACGAGCTCGTCGTGCGTCTCCGCGAATTCGTACGCGCGTTCCAGCACGCGGGCGAACTCCGGCTCGTCCGCAATGTAGTGATCCGATGCGAGAAACGAAACGGAGCACGGTCCGATGCGCGACTCGATCGCGAACGTGCACAGCGCGATCGCCGGCGCAGTGTTGCGGCGCGCGGGTTCGGTGAGCACGTTCTGCGGCGGAAGCTGCGGCAGATGCTCGCGACATTTCTCCGCGTACTGCACGTTCGTCGAGACGTAGATCGCATCGGCCGGAAGCAACTGTGCGACGCGCGACCAAGTCAACTGCAGCAGCGAACGTCCGTCGAACAGTTTCAGGAACTGCTTCGGATTTTCGTCCGAGCTGAGCGGACGCAGTCGCGTGCCGGCGCCGCCGGCGAGAATCACCGCCGCGCGCTTCATGCTTTCCGCCCCACCGCGATCACGCTCAAGCCGCTCGACGGCGCTTCTCCCTCGAGCGCGCGGAACATCGGCACGAAGAAGTCGAAGACGCGTGATTGCGCGGACGGCAATCCGCCGCGACGCAGCACTTTCGAGTTGATCCACCACGCGAGCCGCGAGATGCGGTTCTGGAATCCGACGTACTCGATCTCGAATCCCGCGGCGCGCAGCTTGTCGATCAATTCCGTTTTTTCGTAGCGACGCTTGTGTCCCACCGCGCGATCCATCGCGCCGAACAACGAGTGACCCGCGGGCGCGTAGATCACGACACGGCCGCCGGCAACGAGCAACTGATGCGCGCGCCGTAACACCGCGACGTCGTCGTCGATGTGCTCGAGCACGTTGATGCACGTGATCGTGTCGAATTCGTACTTCGCGAGCGGAAGGCAATCATCCGATTCGAGATCGCAGCGCTCGACGAACATGCCCGGACGCCGGCGAAATTGGTTGCGCAGGCGATCGACGTATGGGGTCTCCTTGTCGCTGGCGACGATCAATTCGCGGCCGTAGAAAAACCGCGTCATCGTGCCGCTGCCCGCGCCGACTTCGAGCACGCGCTGCCCGACGAAGCGCGCGATGCGCTCCCACACCCAGCGGTTGTAGCGCTTGAGGCGCGCGCGGCGCCGCAGCGTCAGGAAGGTCGCGGGCTCGCTCGACTTGTCGTGCGAAAGGCCGTACTTCAGGATCGTCCAGATCGCACTGAAGCCGTCCTTCCAGTTGATCTTTTTCCCTTCCCAGTAATCGCGGCCGTAGTACGAGATCGGCACTTCGTAGATGCGATAGCCGCGCTTCGCGACTTTCGCGGTGATCTCGGGCTCGATGCCGAAGCGATTCGAGTTGAGCTTGATCGACTGGATCACTTCACGGCGGAAGACTTTGTAGCAAGTCTCCATGTCCGTGAGGTCGAGGTTCGTCGTGGCGTTGGAAAGGAACGTGAGAAACGTATTTCCGAGCCGGTGCCAGAAGAGCATCACGCGCCGTGGATAGCCTTCGAATCGCGAGCCGAACACCACATCCGCATGTCCATCCACGATCGGCTGAATCAGTTTCGGATACTCCTCAGGATCGTATTCGAGGTCCGCATCCTGAATGAGCACGATGTCGCCGCGCGCCTCATCGATCCCGCGCCGGATCGCCGCGCCCTTGCCCTGATTCACGGATTGGAAAATGTGACGAATCTCCGGCCATTGCTTCGCGAGCCCGGCAACGACGTCGCGCGAGCCGTCGGTCGACTGATCGTCGATGACGATGATCTCCTTCTCGATCGGAACTTCCTTTACGCGACGAAGGAGCTCCGCGACCGTCGCGCGCTCGTTGTAGCAGGGGACGATGACGGAAAGGAGTGGGGCGTCGCCGCTCATGGAGCGCGCATTGTAGCCACCACAAGCTCCGATTCCATCTCCGCGGCGGTCGGACGCTCCTCCGGTTTTTTCGACAGGCCGCGCATGATCACCGTTTCCAGCGTGGCGGGAACGTCCGGTCGGACGGAACGGAGCAGACGCGCCGTACCGGAAAGGTGAAGCATTGCCACGGAGACGAGGCTGGGCGGTTCCTCGCCATCGTCGAACGGCGAGCGTGCCGTGAGCATCTCGTACATCATCACCGCGAGCGAATAGATGTCGGCGCGTCCGTCGTGCGGCGCGTTGCGCAGACGCTCGGGCGCCATGTAGTGCGGCGTGCCGAGGATCACGTTTCGGGAGGTGATGGCATCGGAGGAGACATTCGCCATGAGCTTCGCGATGCCGAAGTCGAGCACCTTCACGACCTCGCCGTTGCGTCCGCGGTGCAGAAACACGTTATCCGGTTTGATGTCGCGATGAATCACGCCGGTCTCGTGCGCGGCCGCGAGCACCTGGCAGATCGGGATGGCGATCTCGCACGCGCGCTGCGGCGAGAGCGGTCCATTGCGCTGCAGCTCGTCGGCAAGCGTGTGGCCGTCGAGCAGCTCCATGACGAGATACGCGATCCCCGACGAAACGCCGGAGTCGATCACGGCGAGGGCGTTCGGATGATTCACGCGGCACGCGGAGATTCCTTCGCGCTGAAATCGCTCGAGCTCGCCGGCGTGCGCCGCGCCCGCGAGCGACTGGAAGATCTTCACTGCGACGAGACGCTCGAGGTTGAGCTGCGTCGCGCGGAACACCGTTCCGAATCCTCCGCTGCCGATCTTCGACTCGAGCCGGAACTTCCCGTCGAGCACCGTTCCCGGCAGGACGTCGGAGAGCGTGCCGAAGATTTGCGCTTCGCGGTGCTGCGAATGGCGAAGCTCCTCGTTGATCCGCACCAGCTCGGCGTTGCGCTCCTCGACTTCGCGCTGCAGGCGCGCAATCTTGAGCTGGTTCTCGATGCGCGCGAGCACTTCCCCGAACTCGAACGGTTTCGTGACGTAGTCGGCACCGCCGGCCTCGAACGCGCGCACTTTGTCGACGACGTCATCGAGCGCGCTGATGAAAATGATCGGCGCGTTCTTCGTCGTCTCGTCGCGCTTGAGCTCGCGGCAGACTTCGTAGCCGTCCATCGCCGGCATGTTGACGTCGAGCATGACCAGGTCGGGGCACTCGGCGCGGGCGGCGGTCAGCGCGCGCGATCCGCTGGTGGCGACGCGCACGCGATAGCCGCGATTGCGCAACATGCCGCAGAGCAGATCGAGATTTGCCGGCGTGTCGTCGACGAGCAGGATGTCGGCGCGTGTGGTCATGAGCTCTCCGCATCGGCCAGCAGCTGATGCACGTCGTCGAAGCGATAGCCGCGGATCATCTCGAGCAGCGAGTCGGCGACCGGGCCGTGTTGCGATGCGAGATCGTCGATGATCGTCGAGGCCACGGCGACGTCGCCGCGGTCGAGCGCGTCGCGAAGCT
>DATKFO010000493.1:0-10998 GCA_035544355.1 Thermoanaerobaculia bacterium | reverse complement strand
TGGCTGAAGACTTTGTCGACCGCGGCGTCGCTGCCCATCGACGTCGCCATCGCGTCGACGGAAACGAGATCGGCCATTGCCAGTTTCAGGTCGCCTTGCGGATTCCAGAGCTTGTAGTCGTTGGCCTGGCGCGGGATGTAGAAGAGCAGGCGCGCGTCGTGTCCGAGGCCGGGGATGTAGGCGAACTTCCAGATTTGCAGAGGTTGGAGCAGGCGATCGCAATCGACGTCGATGATGGATTCGGGCTCGCCGTGCAGCAGATAGATGCGCGAGCGATCGGACGAGGCTTGCTTGTAGCGCTCCTTCGCGGTCTCGAGGCGATCGTAGTAGAGCGTTTTGAATGCGCGATTCGTCGTGCCCTGCGCCTGATCGCGGCGCTTCCAGAAATCGTCGATGAAGATGTCGCGCTGCGCGTCGGTCTCGAGGATGAGAAACGCGTCCTGCTCCTGCGGCAGGATGATCGGCTCGACGTCGCGCAGAAATTCGCGATACGTGTCGCTCAGTTTCTGGATGCGATCCTTGCGCTCGCGGCGGGAGAGCTTGCGGATCGCGCCGTCGGGTGCGGGCTTCGGTGCTTCGGCGGTGGTGTCGGGAGTTTGTGGTGGCGGCGGGTTGTGATCATCCGCGACGACGGTGAGCGCAACGCAAACGACGCCGATGGCTGCTGCAAGCCTGGATATCCGCACTCGGTCCCCCATATACACAAATAACGCCAGCCACTTTTGCACGAATCCCGGTGAACGGTCAGCGACAATTGGTGAACGTTGGTCAACCGGTTGCCGGTTTCCAGTTGCCGGTTTCCAGAGGAAACGATGGTTAGATGCCGGTCCTCTGGCAACCGGCAACCGGCAACTGAAAACTATTCATGCGCATCTACTTTGATAACAACGCCACCACGCCCGTAGATCCGGCGGTGATCGACGCGCTGACGGCGTCGCTGCGCGACGTGTACGGCAACGCGTCGAGCATTCACAAGGAAGGGCAGGCGGCGCGGCGTGCGATCGAGGAAGCGCGCGAGTCGGTCGCGCAGCTCATCGGTGCGACGGCTCGGGAAGTCGTGTTTCTGAGCGGCGGGACCGAGGCGAACAACGCTGCGATCTTCGGTGCGGCTGCGGGCTCGATCGTCACGACTGCGATCGAGCATCCGTCCGTGCTCGAGCCGATCGCGGAGCTGCAGCGGCGCGGACATGAGGTCGTGACGGTTGCGCCGCAGCGCAGCGGCGAAGTTGCGGCCGAAGCAGTGATCGATGCGATTCGCGACGACACGCGGCTCGTCTGCGTGATGCTCGCGAATAATGAAACCGGCGTGATCCAGCCGGTCGAAGCGATCGGCCGCGTTTGCCGCGAGCGCGGCATTCACTTTCACGTCGACGCGGTGCAGGGCGCGGGGAAGATCGACATCGACGTCGAGACGATCGCGTGCGACACGCTCGCGCTCTCCGCGCACAAGATCCACGCGCCGAAGGGAATCGGCGCGCTGTTCGTGCGGCGCGGCATCACGATGTCGCCGTACATCTTCGGCGGCGCGCAGGAGCGTCGCCGCCGCGCGGGGACGGAGAACGTCCCGCTCGCGAGCGCGTTCGGCGTCGCCGCGCGGATGGCGGCGGATCGCGAGCAATGGGAGCGCGTGCGTGAGTTGCGCGACGAGTTTGAGGCGCGCCTCACAGGTGCATTCACCATCAACGGCGCCACCGCCCCGCGCATCCCGAACACGAGCAACATCACCTTCCACGGCGCGGACGGCGAGGGCATCGTCATCGGCCTCGATCTCGCCGGCATCGCGGTGTCCACCGGCTCCGCGTGCTCCTCCGGCCGCGTCGAGCCGAGTCATGTGTTGCTCGCGATGGGGCTCACGCCCGACGAAGCGAAGAGCACGGTGCGCTTTTCGATCAGCCGCTTTACGACCGAAGAGGAAGTCGCGAAGGTCGTGGACGTCCTTCGGGATGTCGTGCCCCGCTGCACCAGGAAATCCAACTGAAGTGCTTGCCGCTCTTTCGTTCCCGTGTCATTGTTGTGATCGTTTGGTCCATGCCTGACACACCCATCCTTCAAGGCGATCTGTCGAAAATCCAGTTACCGGATGTCCTCAGTTTCCTCGGCATGATCCGCGGCAGCGGCAAGCTGACCCTGGAGCGCGCGCGCTTCGAGCGGACGATCGTCTGGAAAGAGGGCGAGATCGTCTTCGCCACCTCGAGCTCCCCCGAGCACTCTCTCGGACAATTCCTGCTCCGCAACGGCAAGATCACGCAGCAGCAATACGAAGAATCGCATCGCCGCGTGACGCCGCAGATGCGCCACGGAAAAGTGCTCGTGCAGATGGGCGCGCTCTCGCCGAAAGATCTCTGGTGGGGCGTGAAGAATCAGGTGCTCGAGATCATCTATTCGCTCTTCAGCTGGAAGGACGGCTCGTTCTCGTTCTTCGACACCGCCGACGACATCGCGCACGAGCGCATCGTGCTGCACATCAACACATCGAGCGTGATCATGGAAGCGACGCGGCGCCTCGACGAGTCCGCGCGCATCCGCGAGAAGATCCCGAATCTCGACCTGGTCTTCATGCAGGTGCCGGGCATCACGCCGAACTTCCGCGAGCTCGACATGAGCGAGGCGGAGATCCAGATCTACAAGCTCATCGACGGACACCTCAGCGTGCGCGAGCTCACGGGCCGCTCCGATCTCACGGAGTTCGAAGTCACGCGCATCCTCTTCCAGCTGCTGTCCGCCCGACTCATCGAAGTGGCGCCCGAGGAGAAGTCGTTCCGGCCGGTGTTCCTCGATGTGGAGGATTCGCCGGAGCTGCTGAAACTGATCTCGACGTACAACGACATGTTCGGACGCTTGTTCGAGACGCTGCAGAATCGCGTCGGCGAAGATCAGGCGCGCGACATCTTCATGGGCGTGCTCACGAACGCCGACACCGACGAGCTCTGGAGCGGCGTGTTCTTCGATCAGTACGGCCGCTTCGACGAGAACATGCTCATCGCGAACATCTCCGAGCTGCCGTTCGAAGAGCGGAAAACGATGCTCGACGAAGGACTGAACACTCTGCTCTCCGTGCAACTGTTCGAAGTCTCACAACACCTCGACTCCGCGGGCAAAGTCGATGTGTTCCGGTTCATCAGCGATCAGAAGGCGAGCCTCGAAAGGACAGCGTAAAGGCAGTTGCAGAGTGGCAGAGTTGCAGAGTTGCAGAGGGGCATGAACGTTTCATACCCCTCTGCAACTCTGGAACTCTGCAACTCCGCCTACTCGACAATCTCAAACGTCCCCGTCATCGGAAACCACTCCTTCTCGCCCTTCGCGTTCGTTCCCGAGGCCACCGCCACCAGTTCGTGCGTGTCGGTGTTCAGCACCGTCGTGAGCGTGTGGCCCGATGCGCCGAGGTAGGAGAGGACGTAGACGTTGCCGGCGATCTTCATCGCCGCGTACTCCTTCTCCTGCGCGGACGCGCCTTTCGCCTCGCCGTCGAGCACGCGCCAGGTGATCGTGCCGTCGTCGTGCAGCTCGTGTTCGAACGAGCTCTTGCCTGCCATCGGGCCGTCGTTGAATTTCCAGCGGATCGTTTTTGCGGGGAGTTCGTGTCGGCTCATGAGGTGCCTCGCTTTTCATGGTTTGTGCCGAGGGGAGTTGCAGAGCTCCAAAGTTGCAGAGTTGCAGAGGAGCCAGAAACGTTTCATGCTCCTCTGCAACTCTGCAACTCTGCAACTCTGAAACTCGGGAGCTCACATGAGCGAAGCCTCGGTCGTCGAGCGTTACCGCAACCTCATCGCCTACCGCGCCGGCTACCTCCCGCGCGACATCCGCGCCGTCGACGACTTCCTCGACGATCTCTCGAAGATCGTCGCGAAGCGCAAAGCGAAGAAGAAAAAGTTGCGCAGTCCCGCGGTGCGCGCGCTGCAGCAGCTCATCGAGCTCGACGGCATCGTGCGCATGTACGTGACGCAGATGCTCCGCGAGCCGCAGCAGAAGCACACCATCTACACGATCGACGGCATGCTGCACGCGCTCGATGAGATCGTCGAGACCGCGCCGGCGTTCAATCCGAATCCGGCGCTGCTGAACAACTTCCCGGTCTCGTCGCTCTTCACGTACATGATGATGACGCCGGGCGGCGAGGCCGCGTTCCGCAACACGCAGTTCAACGGCGCGATCCGCGTTGTGCTCCAGGAGTGGTGCGCGTATCTCGACAGCGCCGCGAGCCGCTACGTCCTCACCACCGATCGCGACGGCTGGCTCTCGCAGCCCGCGTATCAAATGAACCAGCTGTTCCAGTTCGTGATCCCCGATCAATCCAAACCGCACTGGGGATTCCCGTCGTTCAACGCGTACTTTCATCGCGAGATCAAATCGGAGTTCCGTCCGCTCGCCGGACCGCGCAATCCGAAGGTCGTCGTCTCCGCGAACGACGGCACGGTCGTGAAAATCTCGAGAAACATCAAGAAAATCGACGATTTCTGGCTCAAGGGCGAGCCGTACTCGCTGATCAACATGCTCAACGGCCACAAGTACGTCGATCGCTTTGTCGGCGGCGACGTGTTCCAGTCGTTCCTCAGCGGCGCCGATTACCACCGCTGGCACGCGCCGGTCGACGGCGTCGTGCGGCACGCGGAAATCGTCGACGGCTTGATGTTCAGCGACGCGGAGTCCGCCGGTTCCGATCCGACCGCGGCGACGTATTCGCAGCAATACGAAACGTCGGTGAACACGCGCGGCCTCGTGTTCATCGAGAGCAAGACCGTCGGCCTGGTGTGCGTGATGCCGATCGGCATCACCGAAATCTCCTCGGTCACGATCAACGTGAAGAAGGGCGATCGACTCAAGAAAGGCGCCGAGCTCGGCTACTTCAGCTACGGCGGATCGAGCATGGCGCTGATCTTCGAGCGGGGCGCGATCGATCACTTCACAGTGAGCGAGCCGGCGCCCGGAAGTCAGAACATCGACAACGGTGAGCCGGTCTTCGTGAACGCGCAGATCGCCGTCGCGAAATAGCCGCTGCTACGGCTGCGGTATTCTTCGCGCCGCATGTATCCGACGCTCATCAAAATCGGCAGCATCGAGATCACGACGTTCGGCTTGATGATGTTCCTGGCCTTCGTCGTCGGTGGCTGGGTGCTGGCGAAGCAGTTCCGCAACTCGAAGATCGATGAAGAGATCGCGTCGTCGATGGTGATGGCCGCGGCGATCGGCGGCATCATGGGGGCGAAGGTCTACTACGCGATTCTCTTTCGCGACTGGCACCTGCTGTTCGATCGCGCCGGCCTCGTCTGGTACGGCGGTCTGATCGGTGGATTCCTCGCCTGCGCCTGGCTGCTGCGCCGCCGCCGCGTCGACTTCCTCACCGCCGCAGACGCCGCCGCGCCCGCCCTCGCCATCGGCTACGCCCTCGGCCGCATCGGCTGCTTCCTCGTCGGCGACGACTACGGCCGCCCGACCGATTCGTGGGTCGGCATCGCATTCCCGAAAGGCTCGCCGCCGACGACCGCCTACGCACTTCGCGAGTTCGGCGTCCGCATCGATCCCCACGTTCGTCCCGACACCATTCTGAAAGTCCATCCCACGCAGCTCTACGAATCCGCAAGCGCCCTGCTCATCTTCGCAATCCTGATGCTGATGATTCGCCACGGCGCCGCGCGCGGACGAGTCTGGGGCGTGTTCCTCTACCTCCTCGGCATCGAACGCTTCCTCGTCGAGTTCGTGCGCGCGAAGGATGATCGGTTTTTGGGGCCGTTCACGGTGGCGCAGTTGATCAGCGTGTTGTTGGTTGCGGTGGGAGTTTGGTTCACGTTGAGAGCGCGAGAACAGAGCGAAGCGCCGTAGGGGCGGCCTGCGGCCGCCCGAATCCTCGTGAATCCGCGACGACTGGAGTTCGGGCGGCCGCAGGCCGCCCCTACGCGTCGTCGGGATAAACTGCGGAACCGACCATGTTTCTCACGGCAGGCGAATCCCACGGTCCACAACTCACGATCATCGTGACCGGCATCCCTGCCGGCCTGAAGCTCGATCGCGACCGCATCAACAAAGATCTCGAGCGGCGGCAGCACGGCTACGGCCGCGGCGGCCGGATGAAGATCGAGAGCGACGAGGTCGAGATCACGGCGGGGGTGCGGGGAGGGGAGACGATCGGCGCGCCGATCGCGATCACCATTCGCAATCGCGATTTCGAGAATTGGCGCGGGGCGATGGATCCGTGGACGCTGGATGATGCCGAGGCGCATAAGCGGCGCGTGCATGCTCCGCGGCCGGGGCATGTCGATCTCATCGGCGGGATGAAGTACGACCGGCGCGATCTGCGCGACGTGCTCGAGCGCGCGTCTGCGCGCGAGACAGCGTCGCGTGTCGCAGCGGGTGCGATCGCGAAGGAACTGCTGCGCGCGTTTGCGATCGAGATTCGGTCGGGTGTCGTGTCCGTCGGGGCTGCGGGTGATTCTGAATATTCACCGACGTGGGATGAGCTGACCGCAGTCGACGACGAATCACCGCTGCGCGCGATCGTGCGCGAGCACGAAGCCGCGATGATCGCGGAAGTCGATCGCGCGCGCGAAGCGGGAGAGACTCTTGGCGGCACGATCGTGACCGCCGCGCGCGGCGTGCCGATCGGGCTCGGATCCTACGTGCAGTGGAACGAGAAATTGGACGGCCGCATCGCGCAGGCGATCATGTCGATCCACGCGGTGAAGGCAGTGGCGATCGGCGACGGTGTCGCTGCGTCGCGGAGAATTGGTTCCGAGGTGCATGATCCGATTTACTTCGACGAGGAGTGTCGGTATCACCGCACCACGAATCGCGCGGGCGGACTCGAAGGCGGCGTGACGAATGGGCAGGACGTCGTGGTGCGCGCGTTCATGAAGCCAATCTCGACACTGCGCAAAGGATTGCCGTCGGTCGACGTCGAAACGCGCGAAGCGCATCGTTCGCAGTGGGAACGCAGCGACGTGACTGCCGTGCCGGCGTGCGGCGTCGTGTGCGAAGCGATGCTCGCGATCACTCTCGCGGATGCGATGCGCGAGAAGTTTGGCGGCGACACGTTGGCGGATATGCAGGGTGCTTACGACGCGTACACTGCACGCTTGCGAGAATTCTGAACGATGAACACGGAACACGGAACACGGAACGACGAAGAGACCGAACGTTCCGTGTTCCGTGTTCCGCGTTCATCGTTCCGTTCTCTCTTTCCCGTCACCCAAAATCTCGTCTACCTCAACCACGCTGCCGTCGGTCCGCTCTCGATCCGCGCGTACGAGGCGATGGATCGCCACGGGCGTGACCAGCGCGATTTCGGTGCGTTGCATTGGCGTGATTGGTACGCGGAGTACGACCGCCTGCGCGAAGCGGCAGCGAAACTGATCGGTGCGCGCGAGCCGCGCGAGATCGCGATTCTGAAAAATACGTCGGAAGGTTTGTCGTTCGTCGCTGCCGGATTGCGCTGGCGCGAAGGGGACAATCTCGTTACGACCGCGCTCGAGTTTCCGTCGAACTGGACTCCCTGGAAACGCCTCGAAGCGCGCGGCGTCGAATGTCGCGTCGCGGCACTGCCCACCGTCGACGCGATCGAGCCGCTGCTCGACTCGCACACGCGCATCGTCACCGTTTCCTCGGTCGCGTTTCACAACGGATTCACTGCCGACCTCGACGCGATCGGCGCGCTTTGCGCTAGGCGCGGCGTGTTGTTTTGCGTCGACGCGATTCAAAGCGTCGGCGCGCTGCCGACGGACGTGCGTCGCGCGAACGTTTCGTTTCTCGCGGCGGATGGGCACAAATGGATGTGCGGCGCGGAGGGCGCGACGATTTTCTATGTCGCAGCGGAACATCGCGACGAGCTCGATGTCATCGAGCACGGCTGGACGAACATCGAGCGCAAGGGAAAGTTCATCGACGCGCCGCTCGATCTGCAACCCGACGCGCGCCGCTTCGAGGCGGGATCGCTCAACACGAACGGCATCTACGGCCTTCGCGCCGCGATCGAGCTGTTGCTCGAGATCGGCATCGACACGATCTCCCACGCGGTCATCGAGAGCGCGACGCGCATCGCCGATGAGCTCGAATCCATCGGATGGCACGTCGCGACGCCGCGGCCGATTCGCTCCGGCATCGTCGGCGCGATTCCACCGGACGTAGAAAAACGCTCGATCGTCTGGTATCACCGGAAATTGGAGGAGCACGGCGTGGTCTGCGCGCCGAGAGAAGGATTGCTGCGCTTTTCGCCACATTTCTACAATGACGAGAATGACATTGCGCGGATGATCGAGATCTTGCGATCATCATCGGCATGACGATCACACTGCTTGTCGTAGGCGTGATCGCGCTGGCCATCGGCGCGATCGTGGGGTGGGTGGGCGCGAGCGCGAAGACACAGCGGGCGCTCGCGGAACGCGATGCGGCTTCGGCCGAGCGCGAGCGCAGCGAGGCGGCGCGTGCCGCGATGCAGCGGCGGCTCGAAGAGTCGCAGCAGGCGCGCGCGATCGCGGAGAGCCAGGCCGCGAATCAGAAACAGCACGAGGAGACGTTCGCCGCGCTCGCGCAGCGCGCGTTCAAATCGGTCTCCGAATCGCTCGTGCACATGAACAAGACGCAGGTCGACGGCTCGCTCGAAACGAAGCGCGCCGAGATCGACGCGCTGCTCAAGCCGTTGCGCGAGATGGTCGAGAGCTATCGCGGCGAGCTCGTGAAAAGCGAGCAGGCGCGCAACGAAATCTACGGCGGACTCCAGGAACAAATCCGCACGCTCCTCGGCGCGCAGGAATCGGCGCAGCGCGAAGCGTCGCGACTCGCGAACGCACTGCAGTCGCCGACCGTGCGCGGCTCCTGGGGCGAGAACTCGCTCAAACGCTGCGTCGAGCTCGCGGGCATGAGCGAGTTCTGCGACTTCGACGTGCAGCAGACGTTCTTCACGGATGAGGGCCGCCGCCAGCGTCCCGATCTCATCGTGCGTTTGCCGAATCACCGCGTGATCGCGATCGATTCGAAAGTACCGCTCACCGAATACTCCGCCGCTGCGAACGAGACCGATGAAACGCGACGGCATGAGTTCCTCCAGTCGCACGCGCGCATGATGCGCCGCCACATCGAATCGCTCAGCCGCCGCGACTATCAGGCGAGCGTCGGCGAGACGCTCGACTTCACCGTAATGTATTTGCCGGGCGAGCATTTCCTCTCCGCGGCGCTCATCACCGATCCGACGATTTTCGAATTCGCCGTCGAGCGGAAGGTGTATCTCGCGTCGCCGACCGTCCTGCTGCCACTGCTGCGCGCAGTCGCCGCGAGCTGGAAAGCGGAGCGCACCGAAGAGAACGCGAAGAAGATGCACGACGTCGGCGTCGAGCTCTTCAATCGCTTCGTGAAAGTGATGGAGCACGTCACCTCCGTCGGCGACGCGCTGCGCAAAACGGTCGAGAAATACAACGGCGCGATCGGCTCGATCGATCGCATGCTCTGGCCGAAAGCCGAAGAGCTGCAGCGCCTCGCGGGCAGCGGCAAAGAGCTCGGCGCGCTCGATCAGCTCGAAGCCGTCCCGCTCGAGTCATCGAAGCTGCGCCTCACGATGCAGAACGAGGAGCCGGGGGAGTTGGTGCAGATGGATGTGCTACCATCCCGCTCCTCATGAACGCCCACATTCAGGAGAACGAGCCGATCCGCCGCGGCTCGTGTCTTTGGCTCAATCGTCGTCGTCGATAACTACGACTCCTTCACCTACAACCTCGTCCAGCAAATCGAGCGTCTCGCCGGCGAGCGTGTGTGCGTCGTGCGCAACGACGCGTTCGATCCGCACGAACTGATCGCCGAGCAGCCGCGCGCGATCGTGATCTCGCCGGGGCCGAGCACGCCGGCGCGCGCGGGCCGCTGCATCGAGCTGATTCGCGCCAACGAAACGATCCCGCTCCTCGGCGTGTGTCTCGGCCATCAGGCGATCGGCGAAGCATTCGGCGGCAACGTGATTCGCGGTCCCGTGCCGGTGCACGGCAAAGTGACCGAGGTGCATCATCGCGGTGAGCGGCTCTTCGCGAATTGCCCCGAGCCGATGCAGACCGCGCGCTATCACTCGCTGATCGTCGAGCGCGCGACGCTGCCGGAATGCTTCACGATCGACGCGGAGAGCGACGACGGCGCGATCATGGCGCTCACGCATCGCGATCGCCCGATGTTTGGGATTCAATTTCATCCCGAGTCGTTCGGCACGGAATCAGGGGACCGATTGATCGAGAACTTTCTAGTGCTTTCCTCCGCCCACCGCCAACTGCCCACTGCCCACTCGGCCGGAGGACTTCAATGATTGCCGCGTCAATCAAACGTGCCGTCGATGGTCAACACCTTGACCGCCAGCAGATGTACGAAGTCTTCGGCCAGATCATGGACAGCAAAGCGACGGACGTGCAGAAATCCGCGTTCCTGATCGCGATGCGGATGAAAGGCGAGACGGCGGAGGAGATCACGGGTGCCGCGATGGCGATGCGCGAGCGCGTGACGCCTCTCGATGTCGAGCGTGAAGGACTCATCGACACGTGCGGTACAGGCGGCGACGGCAGCGGCACGTTCAACATCTCGACGATCTCCGCACTCGTCGCCGCAGGCGCGGGCGCGCTCGTCGCGAAGCACGGCAGCCGTGCAGTGTCGTCCGCATGCGGCAGCGCAGATCTCCTCACCGAGCTCGGAGTGCAGATCGATCTCGATGCCGCGCAGATGTCGGATGTGCTGCGCCGCGCCGGCATCTCGTTTCTCTTCGCGCCGAAACTGCATCCGGCGATGAGCGCGGTCGCCGCGATTCGCCGCGAGCTCGGCGTGCGCACGATCTTCAACGTCCTCGGACCGCTCACGAACCCCGCGTTCGCGCGGCGGCAAGTCCTCGGCGTCTACTCCGATCGCCTCGTCGAAACCGTCGCGCGCGTGCTGCTCGCGCTCGGCGCCGATCGCGCGCTCGTCGTCCACAGCGCCGACGGCCTCGACGAGATCTCCGTTTCCGCGCCGACGCACGTGTGCGAATTGAGCAACGGACTCCTGCGGTCG
>DATKFO010000492.1:0-2604 GCA_035544355.1 Thermoanaerobaculia bacterium | reverse complement strand
CGGTGTGCGAGATGATCTTCGCTCTCGTAGTGCACGTAGTGATGGAGATCGCCCGCGATGACCATCGCCAGGCGGAGTCCCTTCGCGCGAACGTAGCGCTTCTCGAAGTGCGCGAGCGTGTTGAAGCGCTCCGGCTCGACGAGCGCGCACATTTTTTTCGAGCCCTCGCCGCCGCAATAGACCCAGTTCGGCTCGGGCGTGACGAGGACGATCTTGTGCTCGCCGCCCATCTTCGCGATGGCGTCGCCGAGGTCGGCGAAGTAATTCAGCTGCGGCTTGTCCATGTCGGACTCGAGCTGGCCGTCAATTCCCCACACCCACCAGTTGCCCGGCAGGCGGATGGCGAAGTAGCTGCGCCGCTGCGATGCGCGCCACGCTCCGATCCAGCGCGCCCCGCGCCCGGTCTTGTCGCGCGCCTGACAGAAGATGCGCAAGTAACTCGTCAGTCCGTCGTACCAGTCGTGATTGCCGGGGATCGAGTAAATGCTCCGCGTTTCGTTTTCCGGCCGCCACGGCAAGGCGGACCGGTACGGGCCGATGAATTGGTTTTGATAGGCGTCACGATTCGAGGTCGGGTAGACCTGATCGCCGCCGAGGATCACGACCTCGCCGCGCGGAAGCCTGTGCTCGCCGACGGTGAGCGTGTCTTTGGCCATCAGATACGCCATCGCGTATGACGGATTGAAGCCGTCGCCGAGATCGGCGATGTAGTCGAACCAGACCTCGTCCGATTTGTTCGAGAGATCGAGGTACTCGACGCCGTCGAACGGCGAGACCGAGACCTCGACCTCGCGCTTGTCTGCGTACGAGCCGAACGTCGCCGCGACGACCGCTTTGAATCCGGTGTCGGCGAGCTGCAGCGGCCCGAGCCAGTCCACCATCTTCTTTCGCGGCGTGAACTCGATCTCGGCGAAGCTGTCGTCGGCCGGATGCGGGCAGTCTTTGTGGCCTTTGGGGCAGGGTTTCATGGTCGCTCCTTTTACAGAGTTGCAGAGTTGCAGAGTTACAGAGGGAGCCGTCATAAAGTCTCTCTGCAACTCTGTAACTCTGCAACTCGAATGGTCAAAACGGTCCGTACGACAGCACGCGGCGCGCGTAGACGTCCCAGAGACTGCCGAGGAAGAACGCGCCGAATCTTGCGAGTGCGGAGGTGCGGTCGGCGAGTGTCGGGCCTTCCGTGCGGAACGTCGTGAGCTGCTTGAGGAACGCGGGGAGCGTGAGCTTGAGGATGCCCTCGCCGACGACTTTCGCATTCCCTTCGCCGGCCGCGTCCACGTGTCCGGCATAGATCTTCGTGAACAGCGTCGTCGTATCGGCCCACACATCGAAGCCGGGATCATCTTTCACGTCTTTGTAGCCGCTCAGCGTCAGCGGCGCGCCGGCTTCATCGCTGAAGAACAGGCGATACAACATCTTCTTGTGCGTCGGATCGCCGTCGTCGACGAGCAGGTTGAACACGCCCTTCTCGATCGGCCGGTCGTTCTCGCCGTAGCGAAGCGTGCCCTCGATCGACGCCTGATGATCGGGATAGACGATGAAGCGATTCACGCCGTCGATCTTGACCGTCATCTTCGCGGAGACGTACGTCTTGCCGACGTCGCCCTTCATCACTTCCGTGAACTGCAGTTTCGTCTGCGCGTTGTGGACTTCGAGCGGCACCGGCGTGATCGATTCCTGCTTCAGCGCGATGCCGTTCGCCTTGCACCACTCGCGTCCCGCGACCACGCCGCGGTTCACGACTTCGTTGACGCGATCCTGCGAGAAGTTGATGAGGTAGTGCATCGGCACTTCCGCCTTCAGCTCTTTGACGAGAATCTTTCGCCCGTACTCGCCCTGCTTGCCTTCGTCGATCGCCACGTTGTTCGCCTCGATCTTGTCGAGGATCTGTTTGTAGCGGCCGTTCGCGGCGGCCTCGATGATGCCGAAGTAGTTGCCGACGAAGCCGTCGAACCACTCGCCGCGCTGGCTGACGGTCCAGACGATCCAGAGCTCGTCGGCGCCGCGGCGGATCGCCTCTTCGAGATTGCAGTCGGTGTTGAACACGGAGTCGATGTACGTGTCGCCGCCGATCTTCACCGGCGGGAACCACATCGGCAGCGAGACCGAGGCGCAGAGCAGATCTTCGCTCGCTTCGTACGGCTCCCAGATGCGCAGCTCGTGGCGCGTGAAGTTGTAGACGTTGAACGTCGCCTCGCGCTTCGATGCGCGGATCGCATCCCAGTCGAGTCCCCACAGCGGAAAGACTTTCTCGCGATAGCGGTCGAGCTCGAACAGCGACGCCGCGTAGAAAAACTTGATGTATTCGGAGAAATTCAGATCGACGCCGAGGAGCGGATCGAGGTTGCGCCAGTTGTCCGCCATGCGCGTGCCGGACTGGCCCTGCACCCACATCGCGGTGTTGAAGCAACCGCCGCTCGCGCCGTCCGCGTAGTCGAACTCGAGCCCCGCTTCATCGAGCCAGACCTGCATCACTCCGGCCTGGAACGCGACCTTGACACCACCGCCTGCGAGCATGAGTGCACGTTTGGGCATAGGGACTCCTTCCGGTTGTGCGGAAGAGTGTATAGGAGTGGGCAGTGCGCAGTGAGCAGTGGGCAGAGGAAC
>DATKFO010000491.1:0-6843 GCA_035544355.1 Thermoanaerobaculia bacterium | reverse complement strand
TGGCTGCCACAAGAATACGTCATCTACCCTCTGCGTTCTGCCTCGCGCCTGCGGAGGTTTCGCGCTATCATTCGCGGCCGGTGTGCCGGGGTAGCTCAGTTGGTTAGAGCACCAGATTGTGGATCTGGGGGTCGGCGGTTCGAGCCCGCCCCTCGGTACCATCCACCAGCCGCGGCACCAATCACACCATGACCGCAACCGTTCAACCGCGTGTCTCCCGCGGCCTCCGCGATCTCCTGCCCGATCAGATGATCGCGCGCCAGCAGATGATCGATACCGTCCGCGGCGTGTATGAGCTCTACGGATTCGTTCCGCTCTCCACGCCCGCGATCGAATATCTCGACGTGCTCTCCGGCAGCGCGGGACAGGAAGCGAATCAGTCGATCTTCCGCGTCACGAATCCTGAGAACGAGCCGCTCGGACTTCGCTTCGATCTCACCGTGCCGCTCGCGCGCGTCGTCGCGCAATACGTCGATCTTCCGCGCCCGTTCCGCCGCTACCAGGTCTCGCCCGTGTGGCGCGCCGACAAGCCGGACAAAGGCCGCTTCCGCGAGTTCACGCAATTCGATCTCGATTCCGTCGGCACCGAATCGGAGATCGCGGACACCGAGATCATCGCCGGCATGTGCGATTCGCTCGGCGCGCTGAAGGTCAACTACCTCGTGCGCTTCTCGAGCCGCGCCGTGCTGAACATGCTGCTCGATTTCGCGCAGATCCCGCACGAGCTCGCGGTCGATGTTTTCCGCGTGCTCGACAAGCTCGACAAAGTCGGCGCGGAAAAAGTCCGCCTCGAATTGATGGACGGCTACAAAGACGAATCCGGCGACACGATTCGTGGCGTCGGTCTCGCGAGCTCGCAGGTCGATCGCATCGAGCGCTTTCTCGACGTCAAAGCCGATTCGCGACGCGAAGTCGTCGCGCAGATCCGCTCGTTGTTCCGCGATGTTCCCCGCGCGAGCGAAGAGATCGACGTCGTCGAAAAAATCTCGAACCATCTTTATTCGCTCGGCTACGGCGACGAACAGGTCTCGCTCGATCTCTCGATCGCGCGCGGCCTCGCGTATTACACCGGCCCTGTGTTCGAAGCGATCCTGCGCGACGCGCCGCAATTCGGATCGGTGTTCGGCGGCGGACGCTACGACGATCTGGTGCTCCGTTTTCTCGGCGAGCGCATCCCCGCCGTCGGCGCATCGATGGGAGTCGATCGCCTCCTCGCCGCACTCACGCACCTCGGCCGCCTCGGCACACAGAAAGCCACCGCGCGCGTGCTCATCACGAACATGGACGCCGCGCTCGCGAACGATTACCTCGCGATGACGTGGGAGCTGCGCCGCGCCGGCATTCCGACCGAGTTGTACATCGGCACCGCGAAGGGACCGGGCAAGCAGCTCAAGTACGCCGATCAATACGACATCCCGCTCGCGATCCTCTACGGCTCGAACGAAAAACAGAACGGCACCGTGACGATCAAGGACATGATTGCGGGACGCGAGCGCGCAAAGCCGGTCGCCGATCGCAAGGAGTACCTCGCGCAACGCGCGGGACAACTGACCGTGCCGCGCGCGGAGCTCGTGGACACGATTCGAAAGATGCTCGCGGACACCTTTGAAGACGTGTCATCCTGAGCGGGCGGCGGGTGGGCGCGAAGGATCCCCTCCGATCACACGCTATCCGCTTTGCCGGCAGGGGATCCTTCGCACCCACTCCACCACCCGCTCAGGATGACACTGGATTGAAATGACCGACACGATCCTCCTCGACGGCAATTCGCTGAGCATCGAACAGCTCGTGCGCATCGCGCGCGATCCGCACGTGCACGCGGAGATCGATCCGTCGACCGATGCACGCGTCGCGAAGGGCGAAGCGCTCATCGCGAGCATCGTCGAAAACTATCGCAACGCGTGGACCTCGGGTCACGCAGTGCCGAGCGAGTACGGCGTCACGACGGGCTTCGGCGAGTTCAAGGACAAGCCGATCGCGCCCGATGATCTCGTGCAACTGCAGCGCAATCTGCTGCTCTCGCATTCCGTCGGCGTCGGCGAGAACTCCGATGCGGACGATTTCACGAACTACTATCCGGCCGAGGTTGTGCGCGGGGCGCTCGTTACGCGGCTGAATGCGTTTCTGAAGGGGCGTTCGGGCGTGCGTCGTCGCACGGTCGACGTCGTGCGCGAGATGCTGAATCGCGGCGTGATTCCGCTCGTGCCGCTGCGCGGTTCGGTCGGAGCGAGCGGCGATCTCTGTCCACTCTCACATCTCTTCGCCACGCTCCTCGGCGCAGGTCGTTTCTACATCGTGAGCGATAAAAGTCGCACGTTGCGCGATGCGACGGAGTTGCCCGAGGCGCTGGGGTTTGATGCCGAGGAGATGAAACCTTCGTTCAAGGAAGGGCTCGCGCTCGTCAACGGCGCGAACTTCTCCGCGACGATGCTCGCGCTCGCGCTCCATGACGCGCAGAAGCTCGTCGAAGCCGCGGATTCCGCGGCGGCGCTGACACTCGAGGCGATGTGTGGTTGCACGCGCGCGCTCGATCCGAAAGTGCACGAAGAGCGCGGACACGCGGGGCAGATCGAAAGCGCTGCGTACATGCGCGATCTGCTCACGGACAGCAAGCTCGTCGAAAAAGCGGGCGCCGTGCAGGATGCGTATTCGCTGCGCTGCGCGCCGCAGGTCCATGGCGCGACGCGCGACACGCTGCGCTTCGTGCGCACGATCGCGGAGCGCGAGCTCAACGCGGCGACCGACAATCCGCTGTTCTTCCCCGACGAAGGCGAGCCGTTCGATCTTCGCTACCGCGAGAACTGGCCGGAGGGTTATCACGGCGATCGCCGCGTCGCGTATTCGGCGGGCAACTTTCACGGACAGCCGCTCGCGCTCGCAGCGGACTTTCTTTCGATCGCAGTCGCGGAGCTCGCGAACATTTCGGAACGCCGCACGCAGATGATGCTCGACGGCCACCACAGCCGCGGCCTCCCCGAAAATCTCACCACGCGTCCCGGCGTGAACTCCGGCTTGATGATCGTGCAGTACACAGCAGCGTCGATCGTGTCAGAAAACAAAGTACTCGCGCATCCCGCGTCCGTCGATTCGATTCCGACCGGCGCGAATGCCGAGGATCACGTGTCGATGTCGACGCACGCGGCGCGCAAGGCGCGGACCATCGTGTCCAACGTGCAGTCGGTGCTCGCGATCGAGTTGATGACCGCGGCGCAGGCGGTGGAGTGGCGCGTCGCGTTCAACTTCGACCCGAACGAGCCCGCGCCGAAGCTCCTCGATCTCGCCGCCGCCGATGAACAGGCGCAAACGTTCGAATCCCGCGTCCGCGATCGGGCGTCCGCGATCGCCGAATCCCTCGGCACCGGCACACGCGAGTTGTACCTCCGCGTGCGCGCCGCCGCTTCGCCGGTGTTCAAGGATCGCCCGCTCGACGGCGACATTCGCGCAGTACGACGACTGGTCTAGGAGTGCGGTGGCGGCGGAGCCACCGCTTTCGAATCCGGATCAGAAAGCGGTAGCTTTGCCACCGCACTCCTAAAACTCACCGCTGAAACGCGTAGCTGACCTTCGCGAAGAACTGCCGCTCACTCGGCTCGAGGTCGCCTTCGCTGCCCACCACTTCGCGCAATCCGCCGTAGCCGACGTACATCACGGTCTGCCAGTTCAGTTTGTACGCGAGGAGCAACTGCGTCGCGAGCGAGCCGCTGTGCTGGCTCACATCGAACGTGTAGAGATTGCGATCGCGATTCGTGCGCTCGTTCTGCACGATCGTGCGGATGAACATGCGCGAGTTGAACGTGTACGTCGCGCGCACGCGCTCGACCTGCGAGGTGAACAGGCGATCGTCGTGCACGTTCAGCCAGCGGAAGCTGTTCGTGAGTCCGAACTCGAGATGCGGATTCGGCCGCAGGCTTCCCGTCAGCGAGAAGCTCGCGCCGTTGCCGAGGCGATTGTTCGCGAAGTCGACGCCCTGGCCGACCCAGCCGTCGAGTGAGACCTGCGTCAGCACGTTATTCACGCCGAACTGGATCGTGTAGAAGAGCCGGTGCTGCAGGAACACGTCGTCGCCGCTGCGCACGTTCTCGTACGCGTAACGAAGGCGCGTGAACGAGCGGAACTTACCATCCATGCCGACGCCGGACGAGAAGCCGCGGTACAGCAGCGAGCCGTCCTGCTTCGAGTCGTACTCCGCGAACGTGTATGCGCGGATGCGTGAGAAGAAGCCTTTCGGACGGTACGTGCGTCCCGCCTCGGCGTAGTCGAGACGGAAGCCAACCTGCGGCACGAATCCATTGTCGGCGCGGAAGTCGTCGCCGAAATCGCGATGCTGCACGAAGAGATCGTGCTTCTCGGTGCTGTGCTGCCACCACAGATCGAATGCATGTGACTTGAGGCTGCGGCCGTCCCATTCCTCCGCGAGCTCGGGCTCGTTCGGCGTGACGGTGTCGCTGAACAGGAGCTGGCCCGTGATCGTGTCGTGCGCGGTGGGACGCCATTCGAAGTCGGGACCGAACACGCGATTGTGCGCGCCGCCTTCGTTCTCACGCGCCGACACGAGAAAGCTCATGAACGACGCGCGCTTGCCGAAGGGCCGGCGCACGCGGCCGATCGCGACGTAGGACGAATGATTCTGATCGGCGAAGCCCGAGCCTTCCGGCGTCGGCAGAATCACCGAGCCGCCGCCACGATCCTGCGCGATCAGCGCGGTGTAGATGTTCCCGCCGAAGCGGCCGGTGGAACGCGCGCCCCAGCGCGGCGCGGTGATCGTGCGCGTGTACACCGCCTGAATCGGCGTCTTCATCAGGTCGATGCCTTCGAGAAAGAACGGGCGCTTCTCGTCGAAGAAAATCGCGAAGCGCTCATTTGTCGAGATCACTGCGACGTCCGATTCGACCTGCGAGAAATCGGGATTGATCGTGCCGTCGATCGCGGTGTCTGCGTTCGGCGTCCACTTCAGATCGAGACCGGCGTCGCCGCCGACGGGACGATTCACGAAATCATCGCCAGGCTCGTTGCGCGCAGTGCCGACTTCGCGCGCGCTCACGTAAGGCGCGGCGACGAGGTGGCCGCCGGCCGGAAGTCCCTGCAAACCGATGAGCGGATTGCGCGTGCAGATGAAGCAGTTGTTGCCGCGCGGAATGCGATTCGCGAACATCTGATAGCGACGATCGCGCGGCATGTTGCGGTAGAGCATGATGCCCCACTCCGCGGGATTCGGATCGTCGTAGCGCAGCGACGAAAACGGTACGCGCATCTCGAGAATCCAGCCCGTCGACGTGATGCGCGCGGCGGAGTCCCAGAAATAGTCGGGCGCCGAATCCTCCCCCGTCGAGTCGTCGCTGATCGCGTCGTATTGCACGCCGCGCGCGGTGGTCAGCAGCAGCACGCCCGTCTTGCGATCGTTGCGCGTGTCGAGGATGACTCCCGCGTAATCGTCGACGTTGCCGGAAATGCGATCGTGATCGTTGAACGACGCGCTGATCTTCGACGGCTGCGGATCGTCGAACTGGAACGCGGCGTAGAGGAAGTGGTCGTCGTACGCGAGCCAGCCGATGCTCTTCGCCTTCGGCTCGATGTTGTCGCCGGGATTCGTCTCGTACCACTTGTCGATGCGGCTCGCATCCTTCCAAGCCTCCTCGGACAACTGCGCATCGATCGTGATCGGCCCACTCGCGCGATGGATCTGGATCGGATCGTTGGTGACCTGCGCGCAGAGCACGACAGATGTCAGGCAAAGCAAGATTGCGAGCGCAACGACGCTTCGATTGTTCATGCGACTCCTCAGACGCTCCCGGTGAGCGCGTGGTTAGGTGTACGAATGGCTTCGTATACGCGGAGGTTGCGCGGGAGTTGGTGACAAAGTTGTGAACCCGAGCTATGAAGAACGAGGAACACGGAACACGGAACGAGGAACGAAAGCAGCGAAACGTCATCTCGTCATTTGCTGACGTTCCGTGTTCCGTGTTCCTCGTTCCGTGTTATCCTTCTGCGTCTTTCCCGCCACCGCGCTCGACCTCTGTCACCCAAACGAGCGTATGAAGAACTTCACCCTCATCATTCTGTTGTCGCTGGCCGTCCGTGCGGAGGCTGCGAATATGGCGCGCGTGATCGAAGTGCGCGATGACGCAACGATCGTCGTCGATCGCAACGGCATCCGCGCGAATGTGCGACTCGCAGGCGTCGTAATCACGGACATCGTAAGCGCACGCAATCTGCTGCGATGGACGATCGGCACGTCGTGGGTCATGGTCGAAGGCGACGCGGTCGCCGGCGTCTATCGATCGCCCGACGCGCTGTTCGTCAATCGCGAACTCGTGCTGCGCGGGTATGCGCGTGCGACGTCACCCGATACCGAAGCGCACCGTCCGATGGCCGTGACGTACCTCGGGCAGCTCGATCTCGGCCCGCGCGACCGCGTCACGAACGACGTCGTCCAATCAGCACCGGCACCCCGAACGAGTAAAAGTACGAGTCCCCGTTCCCGAGCGTCACGACGACGCGCAAAGTGACGTCGCTGCTCTCGTCAGGCCGCAGCGGGCGCGCCTGCCGCCCACGAATGTTGAGGGTGAAGAGATGATCTTCACCCTCGGCAATCGTTTCGTTGAAGCCTTGCGAAGCCGGATCGATGCGATACGCCTCGCTGCCGATCGGCGAGATCGCGATGCGCTTCACGACGATGTCGGCGTCGGAGTTGTTGCTCACTTCGACGCTGAGCTGCAGCGCATCGTCGATCGCCGACTCCTGGAACGGTGCCGCCGTGCCGCGCAGATCGCCGACGGCTACGCCGATGTCCTGCCCCGGCCCGCCTTCGATCGTCTGCTTGTCGATGAGCGGCGACGAGCTGCT
>DATKFO010000490.1:0-4149 GCA_035544355.1 Thermoanaerobaculia bacterium | reverse complement strand
ATCCGGATACAAAAGCGGTGGCTCCGCCGCCACCGCACTCCTAGACCTCGTTCGTTACGTCACCTTCACCGCCGCGAGCGCGCGCTGATTGCTGCTGTCGATCAGTGCGAGACGTCCGACGCCGAGTGTGTCTCCCGGCGTGAATTTGATCGTTACGTTGTTGCCGCTGACGGTGACCTTGCCTGCGGGGATCGTGATCGCCACTGTTGCGCCGGGTGGGGTCCATTCGCCGTCGAGTGCGCCGTTCGCGTCGGTGATGGTGACGGTGATTTCCTTTTCGTTCGTGCCGTGGGGGACGTCGGGCACGTTCGTGATCGTGAATGTTTTCAGTGCGAGATCGGCGGTTGCGACCTGGCCGTCATCGTTCACGAATTCGAGGATGTGCATCGGCGCGTCGAATCCCGGCTCCCATGGGAGTGCGTACTCGAGGTGCGTGTAGAACTTTCCGCCGCCGTCCTGCGCCTTTCGCGTCGTGTTGTCGGACGCCACGCGGAAGTCTTTCTTGTCGATGCGGAGCGTGGCGGTCTCCTCGAGGTTCTGCCCTTCGATCTTGAGCTTGAGCAACTTGCCCGATGCGGTGCCCGTCGTCTCGACGCGTGCGATCACGGGGCCGGCTTTGCGCACGGCCTTGCCGCCGAGGTAGCCGATGGAGCTGATGCCCATCAGCGCGAGAAAATTGTCGGGGATCGCGGGGAGCGTCGAGAGGTGCGCGGGATCGCTGTTGAGCACGAGACCGATGAAGCTCGCGACGCCGACGATCGTCCAGACGAAGAATTGGAAACGCTCCGCGACGACGACGCCACCGGTGCTGATGAAATCCGCCGCGGTCGGCGACAGCGGTCCCGCGCCTTTCGGTCCACGCGATGACGTGAGTCCCGCCGCAGCGACCGTCGTGCCGGCGCTGAGTCCGATCAGCGTCGCCATGCCGGCGGGAACGTCAGGAAACTCACTCGACCATTGAATGAGGATGCGGCAGAGGTAGAAGTAGATGTAGGTGAAGACGGTCGCCGATGTCCAAAGCAGCAGCTGCAACTTGGACAAGCTGTACGAGTGCGTGTCTTTGTCGATGATGAAGAGGCTGAGCGCGCCGTAGCGCTCGCGGCCGATCTTGTATTCGCCGACGCCGCGCCGCACGAGCAGATAGACGAGCAACGCGATCAGTGCGGTGCCGAGGAATGCGAGGAAGCGCACGGTGCGGATTCCGTAGTGCGAAAACGTGAGCTCCTTCGATTCGGAGCGCAGTCCGTTGACGAGCACCGAGATCTTCACCGGCCCTTCGTAGCGCCGCGGCTTGAAGCCGTAGACCTCGATCACGTGCGGCGTCACCTTGATGCACTCCTTCCCAACCGTCTCGGAGCAATCCCGCGCGAATTTGATCGAGCGCTGCGCGATCTCGACGCTCGTGTCGTTCTCGTTGCCGAAGTGATCGCCGAGGATCTGGAACGAGTAGAGCGTGCCCTGCTCGGGTGGATAGACGGGCGTGGAGACTCCAGTGATCACCGGAGGTTGCGGCTCTGCGGGTTGAGTCTCCTGTGCGAGTGCAACGGTGGCAAACAGCAGGAACGCGAATGCAGCAATCTTGCAGCGCATCGGTACCTCCATCGCTTAGGAGGGCCGAAAGTGCGTGTTTCCCTACCCGGTGTGTCCGTCGACCTCGTCCCAGATGCGGACGTCTTTGCTCTCGCGCAGGAACACGGTGCCGATCACGAACGTCAGCAACGCGATTCCGATCGGGTACCAGAGACCCGCGTAGATGTTGCCGGTCTTCGCGACGACGGCCGTGGCGATGAACGGCGTGAAGCCGCCGAACCAGCCGTTGCCGATGTGATACGGCAGCGACAGCGACGTGTAGCGGATCTTGGCGGGAAAGGCTTCGACGAGAAACGCGGCGATCGGGCCGTAGACGAGGGTCACGAAGATCACCTGCACGAACACGAGCAGGATGAGCATCGGCTTGTTCAGCGGCGAGGAGTACAACTTCATCGCTTTGTAGATCGGGTAGTAGCTCAGCGCGGCGATGAGGTTGCCGGCCATCATCACTTTCTTGCGGCCGATGCGATCGGAGAGCGCGCCGGCGACGATGAAGAACGGCGTGCCGAGTGCGAGCGCGATCGCGACGATCACGTTCGCGACGATGAAGTCCACTTTCAACACGTTCTGGAGAAAGAAGAGCGCGTAGAACTGTCCCGTGTACCAAACGACGGCTTGTCCCGACGCGGCGCCGAAAAGGACGAGGAGAATGACTCTCCAGTTGCGCGCGGTGCCGAGGCTGTCGCGCAGCGGCGCGGTCGACGTCTTGCCTTCCGATTTGAGCTTCGAGAAGAGCGGCGACTCGCGGAGCTTCAATCGAATGTAGAGCGACATCGCGACGAGCAGAATCGAGAGCAGGAACGGCACGCGCCAGCCCCACGATTTGAAATCCGCTTCGCTCATCGACGTGCGGACGATGAGGATCACTCCCAGCGAGATGAAGAGGCCGAGCGTCGCCGTCGTCTGGATGAAGCTCGTGAAGAACCCGCGGCGCTTGTCGGGCACGTGCTCGGCGACGTAGATCGCCGCGCCGCCGTACTCACCGCCGAGCGCGAGACCTTGCAGCAGGCGAAGCACGACGAGCAGCATCGGCGCGAAGATACCGATCTGGCTGTACGTCGGCAGCAATCCGATCGCGAACGTCGCGCCGCCCATGATCAGCAGCGTCACGAGGAACGCATACTTGCGCCCGACGAGATCGCCGATGCGTCCGAACACGAGCGCGCCGAACGGCCGCACCGCGAAGCCGGTCGCGAACGTCGCGAGCGTGAGCAGAAAGCCGGCGGTGGGATTTTCTTTCGGAAAGAAGAGGCCCGCGACGACCGCGGCGAGACTTCCGAAGATGTAGAAGTCGTACCACTCGATCATCGTGCCGGCGGCGGAGGCGGCGATCACCTTCCAGATGGAGGACTGATTGTCGTCGTGCATGAGGCGCGATTATCGTTTAGGAGTGCGGTGGCAAAGCCACCGCTTTGTGATCCGGATGCGAAAGCGGCTTTGGAGACCGTCTCAAAAGGTGGCACAGACACTCCTGTCTGTGCGCACTCGGGAGACCGGAGCCCAGTGTGCATCGGCTCATCCAGCGCGGGGCGCACAGACAAGAGTGTCTGTGCCACCTGGGGCTCCACCACGCAACTGCGCGACCTCGCGACCAACGAATGACCCAAAGCGGCGGCTTTGCCGCCGCACTCCGAAACTACGCTGGGTACGGGTACCCAGCCGCCAGCGCGTTCTCCAGCACTCCATCGTGCCCGTAGATGTCCTCGTAAAAATGCACCGTTCCGTCGTCGTCGACGACGGCGGTCGTGTAGATGATCATCACGGGGATCTGGCGCGGGAGCTTGACGTAGTTGTCGTCGCGGCCGCTCTGCATCGCGGCTTTGATTTTCTCGAGCGTCCACTCCGGCTGGCCGCGCAGCACCCACGCTGCGAGCGCGACGGGATCTTCGACGCGGATGCAGCCGTGGCTGAAGTCGCGGCGCGTGCGGGAGAAGAGCTCCTGCGACGGCGTCGAGTGCAGGTAGACGTTGTTATCGTTCGGGAAGATGAATTTGACGAGGCCGAGGGCGTTCGAGCTGCCGGGTTTCTGGCGGAGTTGATAGTCGACCGTGCGCAGCTTGCGCAGCGTCGCGTCGTCGACATTGCTGCCGAGCGATTTGCCGGCAGGCGACACGACCTCGTAGTTGTTGCGCGCGAGAAACGTCGGATCCTTTTCGAGCCGCGGCACGACCTCGCCCCGCTGGATCGACGGCGTCACGCTCCAGTAGGGACGGAACACGACGTACTTCATGTCGCCGTCGAAGATCGGCGTCTGGTGTCCGAAGGCCTTGCCGACGACGACGCGCATCGTGAGCGCGACGTGCTCCTGCGCGTCGTCGAGCGCGCGCAGACGAAACTCGGGGATGTTCACGATGATCGGCGGCGCGTCGAAGCCGAGCGGCGCCCAGCGCCAGCGCTCGAGCGCCCACTGAATCTGCTTCACGCGGCGGCTCGCCGGCACGTTCAGCGCGGCGAGCGTTTTCGTGCTGATCTTGCCGTCGGCGTCGAGTCCGTGGCGCGATTGGAAATGTTTGACGGCTTCGACGAGCGCGCCGTCGTAGATCTCGCCGCTCACGATCG
>DATKFO010000489.1:0-2560 GCA_035544355.1 Thermoanaerobaculia bacterium | reverse complement strand
CGAATGCCTTGCCGCGTTGATCCGCCGGTGTGACATCGGCGATCAGCGCATCGCGCGGCGCAGAGCGAATCCCTTTCCCCGTGCGATCGAGCAGCCGCGCGCTCAACACCGTCGGCCAGCGCCCCGCGATGCCGATCAGTCCGCGCGAGAGTGCCGCGAGCGCGTAGCCGATGATGATCAGCGGCTTGCGCCGCGGCAAACGATCCGACCACGAGCCGGCGAAATACTTGAGGACCGATGCGACCGCATCCGCCGCGCCTTCGATGAGGCCGACGATCACCGGCGTCGCGCCGAGCGTCGACGTGAGAAACACCGGCAACAGCGGATAGATCATCTCGCTCGCCGAGTCGTTCAGCAGCGAGATCATGCCGAGGAGCTTGACCTGGGGTTTGAGCTTTGAGCTTTCCACGTCCTTCGCAGAATAGAACAAGGCAGTTCGCAGTGGGCAGTGGGCAGTGGGCAGAAGATGCCTCTGACTTTTCCGCCTACTGCCTACTGCCCACCGCCTACTGCCCCGCGAGCGTCCACGTCGACGTGTCGCCGTCGATCTCGAGCGTGAGCTCGTCGCCGTCGCGGCGATACGGCACGACCATCGTCGCCGCGACCGGAAAGAGAAACAGCCGGTCTGCTTCCGCCTGCACGAGGTAATGCGTTTCGCGCACGACGACCGTGCCGTCCTCGCGAAACTCGATCGTCTCTTCGCCGTTGCGCCACCGTCCCGTCAGTTCGCTCATGCGGGATAGTGACGAAAACCCACGAATCGTTTCAAGCGACTACAATGCGCCCGCCAAAAAACGAAGGAGTCACACGAAGATGCAGATCAAGAAAGTGGGCGTGCTCGGATGCGGCCTCATGGGCTCGGGCATCGCTCAAGTTGCGGCGCAGGCGGGATACGAGACCGTCGTGCGCGAAGTCGAACAGAAGTTTCTCGACAAGGGACTCGGCGGGATTCAGAAGTCCCTCGGCAAGTTCGTCGAGAAGGGCAAGATGCCGCAAGCCGACATGGACGCGTGCCTCGGCCGCCTCAACGGCACGACGAACCTCGCCGATCTCGCCGATTGCGACATCGTCATCGAAGCGATCATCGAAGACGCGAAGGTGAAGCGCGAGACCTACGCGGAGCTCGATCGCGTCGTGAAGAAAGATGCGATCTTCGCGTCGAACACATCGTCGCTCACCATCACCGAGCTCTCGATGGCGACCGCGCGGCCGAAGCAGTTCGTCGGCCTGCACTTCTTCAATCCGGTGCCGCTGATGAAGCTCGTCGAAGTCGTGCGCACGATTCTCACGAGCGACGAAGCGTTCAACACCGCGTACGAATTCGCGAAGACGCTCGGCAAAGATCCGGTGTCGTGCCGCGACAACTCCGGCTTCATCGTCAATCGCCTGCTCGTGCCGTACATCCTCGACGCGATCCGCGCGTACGAAGAAGGCGTCGGCTCGATCGAAGACATCGACAAGGCCATGGTCCTCGGCTGCAACTATCCGATGGGCCCGTTCACGCTGCTCGACTACGTCGGCCTCGACACGACCTACTACATCACCCACGTGATGTACGACGAATACCGCGAGAAGCGCTTCGCCTCGCCGGCGCTGCTGCGCAAGATGGTGCTCGCCGGCCGCTACGGCCGAAAGAGCGGCGCGGGCTTCTATGACTACTCCGGCGAAAAGCCGGTGGCATTCGATCGGGTGAAGTGATGGCAAACGTACGAACCGAAAATCGCGACGGCATCCTCTTCGTCACCATCGACCGCCCGAAGGTCAACGCGCTCAACGCGGAGACCGTCGACGAGCTCGGACGCGTGTTCGCGGACGCGCGCAACGACGACGCCGTGAAATGCGTGATCCTCACCGGCGCGGGCGAGAAAGCCTTCGTCGCCGGCGCCGACATCGGCGAGCTCGCGACGATGAATCCGATCAGCGGATGCGAGACCTCGCGTCGCGGGCAGCGCGTATTCTCGTCGATCGAACAATTCCCGAAACCCGTGATCGCCGCGATCAACGGCTTCGCCCTCGGCGGCGGCTGCGAGCTCGCACTCGCCTGTCACATCCGCATCGCATCGGAGAAAGCGCTCATCGGATTGCCCGAAGTCACACTCGGCATCATCCCCGGCTACGGAGGCACGCAGCGCATGGCCCGCCTCCTCGGCAAAGGCAAAGCCCTCGAGCTGATCTGCACCGGCGATCCGATCTCCGCGGCGGAAGCGGAGCGCATCGGCCTCGTGAACAAAGTTGTTCCCGCCGATCAGCTGTCAGCTGCGGCCGAAGAGATGGCGCGCAAGATCGCCTCGCGCGGACCGCTCGCCGTGCGCGCCGCAATCGAAGCCGTGAACTCCGGCAGCGACATGCCGTTCGAGCAGGGACAGGCGCTCGAAGCGACGTTGTTCGGATTGCTCGCGAGCACGGAAGACATGAAAGAGGGGATGGGCGCGTTTCTCGAGAAGCGCGCGGCGGCGTTCAAGAACAAGTGACCGTCTCTATAAACGTAGGACATGCTCTCAGCTTGTCCTGCGCGTGCCACTGGTCAGCGAGTGGCGGGCTGCGACGAACGCACGATTTG
>DATKFO010000488.1:0-2051 GCA_035544355.1 Thermoanaerobaculia bacterium | reverse complement strand
TTCGCGGCCGAACACGCTCAGCATCGCGATCACGCCCGCGCCGGTGCCGTAGCCGCCTTTGCACGTGAGCAGCGCGAGCACGCGTGGATGTGCACGCGCGTAGCGGATCGTTTCGCGGATCGATTCGAGCAGCGGCGGATGTTCGCGATGCTCGGCGCGCGTCTCCGAAAAGTGCGAGCGCATTCGCCACAGCAGCAGTGCGGACACGAGGAAGCTCAGCGCGTCGATGACGAACGACGCGTCGCGTCCGAGCTTCGCGGTCACGAGGCCGCCGATCGCCGCGCCGACCGCGAGCATCGTTCCCCACGTCGATCCCATCAGCACATTCGCGGGCCCGAGCTCTTCGGCGGCGACGATGTTCGGCAACGCGGCTTGCGACGCGGGCTCGAAATACGCGGAGCCGATCGAGATCAGGATCACGCCGGCGTACGCGAACGGCAGCGCGGCGGGTGTGCGTGCGAGCAGCGGCAGCAGGCACGCGCCGACGCGAATGAGATCGACGAGGATCATCAACTTGCGCCGATCGACTTTGTCGATGATGTGGCCCGCGAGCGGCGTGAAGAAAAAGATCGGCAGCGTCTGGCAGAGCAGCATCAACGACGCGAGCGTCGCCGATCCCGTCAACTGCAGCACGAGATCGAGCAGCGCGACGGTGAGGAACCAGTCGCCGCCGAGGGAGATCAGCGTGCCGAAGTAGAGAAGGCGGAAGTCGCGGTTGTTGCGGAGAAGGCGGATGTACATGTTGTCGGTGATCAGTGATCGGTGATCAAGGCGGCTTGCGCATCGATCACCGACCACTGATCACCGATCACACACTCTCATGCTCCTCCCCCACATCGTGCACCTCGCTCCCCGCACGCACGTAAGTCAGGAAGCTGTAGGGATAATCGTTCTTCTCGTCGGCGTCGCAATGTTCGGCGTCGATGAGGCGCCATTCGTTGACGTCGTCGAAGTCGGGGAAGTAGGTATCGCCTTCGAGGTCCGCGTGGATGCGCGTGAGGTACATGCAATCGGCGCGGTGGATCGCCTGCTCGAAGATCTCCGCGCCGCCGGCGATGAACGGTTCGTCGTCGTTCGTGACGAGTCGCAGCGCTTCTTCGAGCGAGTGCGCGACGAGCACGCCGGGCACGGCGAAGTCTTCGCGGCGCGTGACGACGACGAACGTGCGGCCCGGCAGCGGACGGCCGACGGAGTCGTAGGTCTTGCGGCCCATGATCATGTGATGGCCCGTCGTCAGCGCCTTGAGGCGTTTGAGGTCGGCCGATTGATGCCACGGCAGATCGTTGTTGCGTCCGATGACGTTGTTCGACGACAGGGCCGCGATGATCGAGATTCTCATACGGCGATCGGCGCCTTGATCGAGGGATGCGGATCGTAGTTTTCGAGCGTGAAGTCGCTGAATTTGAACTCGAAGATCGACGTCACGCCGGGGTTGATGCGCATCGTGGGCAGCAGCCGCGGCTCGCGCGTGAGCTGCTCGCGCGCCTGCTCGAGGTGGTTGCTGTACAGATGCGCGTCGCCGAATGTGTGGACGAATTCGCCCGGCGCGAGGTTGCACACCTGCGCGACCATCATCGTGAGCAGCGAGTACGACGCGATGTTGAACGGGACACCGAGAAAGATGTCGGCGCTGCGCTGGTAGAGCTGGCAGGAGAGGCGGCCGTCCGCGACGTAGAACTGGAACAGCGCGTGACACGGCGCGAGCGCCATCTTGTCGATCTCGCCGACGTTCCACGCGCAGACGATGTGGCGGCGCGAGTCGGGATTGCGGCGGATGTCGTCGATGACCTGTGTGATTTGGTCAATCTGCTGACCATCAGCCGCGGGCCACGCGCGCCACTGCGCGCCGTAGACCGGGCCGAGCTCGCCGTCCGCGTCCGCCCACTCGTCCCAGATCGTGACTTTATTCTCGTTGAGATAGTTCACGTTCGTATCGCCGCGCAGGAACCAGAGCAGCTCGTAGATGATCGAGCGCAGGTGCAGCTTCTTCGTCGTCAGCAGCGGAAATCCCGCGGCGAGATCGAAGCGCATCTGATGGCCGAAGACGCTGA
>DATKFO010000487.1:0-2268 GCA_035544355.1 Thermoanaerobaculia bacterium | reverse complement strand
GGTCGGCACACTCGACGCCGCAGCGATCGAGCGCGTGCGCGACGAAGAGCGCCCCGATCCCCGCGACGCCGACGAACTGCACGACGCGCTGCTGACGACCGGCTTCCTCCTCGAGGACGAAGTCGACCGCGACCTCTTCGCGGTTTTGGAGTGCGGTGGCAGAGCCACCGCTTTCGGTTGCGTGTTCGCAGCGGCCGAGCGCCTCCCCGAACTGCAAGCCATTCACGACATCGCCGTAACGATCAAATCCCCACCCTCCCGCGCTGCGAAACCCTGGACCCGCGAACAAGCGATCATCGAAATCCTCCGCGGTCGCCTCGCCATCGCCGGCCCCACAACCGCGAAGCAACTCGCCGACTCCCTCGCAATCGAAGAGCGCGAAGCAAACCACGCCCTCATCGCGCTCGAATCCGAAGGCGTCGTGCTGCGCGGCACCTTCAGCGCACCGAACGAATGGTGCGATCGCCGCCTCCTCGCGCGCATCCATCGCTACACGCTGAATCGCCTGCGCGCGGAGATCGAGCCGGTCACCGCATCCGACTTCACGCGCTTCCTCTTCGCATGGCAGCACGCGACGCCGTCGTCGCGCCTCACCGGCATCGACGGCCTGCGCGCGATCGTCGCGCAGCTCGACGGATTCGAAGTCGCTGCAAGCGCATGGGAGCGCGCGGTGCTGCCGCAGCGCATCGATCGCTACGACGCATCGATGCTCGACACGCTGTCGTTCGCCGGCGAAGTCGGATGGGCGAGGCTCTCTGCAAGTGCGACGATGCCCGTCGCCGCGACGCCGATCGCGCTGTTTCTCCGCGAGAACGCCGACGCGTGGCAGGCGATGCGAAGCCCGGAGGAACTCGTGCTCTCCGACAACGCGCGCCGCGCACTCGAGCTTTTGCAATCGCGTGGCGCATCGTTCTCACGCGACATCGCAGACGACGTCGCCATCGCGGAGCTCGTCTCTGCCGGACTCGTCGCATCGGACGGATTCGCAGGCTTGCGCGCGCTCATCGGCAGCGCGAAAGACGCGCGCTTCTCCGGGCGCTGGTCGCTGCTGCGCACCGAAATGTCGCGCGACGACGCAGTCGAGCTGCAGGCGCGCGCACTGCTGCGCCGCTACGGAGTCGTGTTCCGCCGCTTGCTCACGCGCGAAGCGAACGCCGCGCCGTGGCGCGAGCTCGCACGCGTGTATCGCCGGCTCGAAGCGCGCGGCGAGATCCGCGGCGGCCGCTTCGTCACCGGCATGTCAGGCGAGCAATTCGCGCTGCCCGACGCAGTCGAGCACCTGCGCGAAGTGCGGCGCGAGCCGCACGACGGACGCGTCGTCGTCATCAGCGCCGCCGATCCGCTGAACCTCGCCGGCATCCTGACGACAGGCGAGCGCGTACGCGCCGTCGCCACGAATCGCATCGCCTATCGCGACGGCATCGCCATCTCCGCGATGGAAGGCGACTACCTCCGCCCGCTCCACGAAGACGGCGAAACCTTCGACGTCGCCGCCGCGCTCGCGGGTCGCCGTGTGCCCGTCGCGGCGGGATTTGTGGGACGCACGGCGTGACGTAGGCGAGCTACGCCACTCCGGCCAACTCTAATTCAGCGTGAAGTTGGCTGGAGACTTCGAGCACGTTCTCCACAAAGTCGAATCGACTGACGTCGCCCAGAAACTCGAGCACGCTGTCGGTGAAGTCAATGCGTTTGATCCCGGACAAGTCGCTGGGCAACCGCGTTCCCTTCTTGACGAGGATACAGACTCGTGGCCGCCCAAGACGGGCGTACACCCATCCCAGTTCGAGCAACACGTTCGGTCGTGCCGTGTAGTGGGTGCCTTCAACGTCGACGTCGACGTCGACGACGTCATCAGGTGTCAGGAGCACCATTGCGAAAGAAATCCCTCTGATTTTCGCTTCCATCACTTCGATCATTGAGCGACCGGGTGGATATCGGAGAACCTCGACAGAGAGTCCCAATTGATCGCTCATGAAGGTTTCGAGGCGATGCAGATTCAGCTCATCTCGACCATGAATCAGCAAGATCCTGGGACGATCGTTGCGATTGGGACGCGGTGGCTTTCGGTCGCGTGTTTTTCGCAGGACATCGGCCGGGAATGCCCGCAGCGCAAAGCCGCTGATTTCAGGATCGCCGGAGTTTTGTGCGGCGGCGAGCGCATCGCGAATCGCATCGCGCGCAAATGACGTCAGGACTTTTGCTTTCAGAAACAGGAGCGCAAGAGACGTCAGCGCCGATTGCTTGAATTCTTCGGGATCGGACGGCGCA
>DATKFO010000486.1:0-9949 GCA_035544355.1 Thermoanaerobaculia bacterium | reverse complement strand
CTCGTTCATCGGCACGCGGAAGTCTCTCTCGCCGACGCTGAGGAGGATCGGGGTTTTGAATTGCGCGGCGTAGCGGATCGGATTCTGGTCGCGCCATACCGGACCCTGTTCCCACACCGGGCCGCCTGCGTTCAGCTCGCGTCCGTAGATTGTGTCCGAGGTGCCCCATTGTGATTCGAGGTTGATGAGGCCTGCGTGGCTGATCAGGCATTTGTAGCGCGTGCCTGACCACGCCTGCAGCGCGTTCGCGAGATGGCCGCCGTAGCTCGCGCCGCCCGCGAACTGGCGCGACGCATCGATGAACGGGAAGCGCTTGATCGCTTCGTCCGCGGCTTCGTCGAGCTCGTGCGCCGGACCCTTGAGCGGATCGCCCTGAATGGCCTGCGCGAACGCCTCGCCGAATCCCGTCGAGCCGGTGTAGTTCGTCAGCAGCATCACGTAGCCCGGCTTCGCGAGCAGGTGATAGTTCCAGCGCAGCGAGATCGAGTCGCGCCACATGTTCGCGGCGCCGCCGTGGATCAGCACGAACAGCGGATACTTCTTCGCCGGATCGAACTTCTCCGGCAGCACGATCATGTTGTGGATCTTCCGTCCGCGCGAGCTCGTGAACCAGAAATGCTGCGGCGGCTGCCAGTCGAGCGAATGCGCGAGCTCGACGTTGAAGTCGGTGAGGTTGCGATGCAGGTGCGGGCGCGGATCGATGCGCACGATTTCCTGCGGATCGACCGAGCTGCCCCAGCGTGCGAGGATCACCGGCGCGTTCTGCGCGATCACGAGATCGGTGTACGTGCCGCGCTCCGGCTGCACCGCGAGCGCGACTTCGCCGCCTTTCGCCGAGACCGCGTAGATGTTCATCAGCCCCGAGTCTTCGGCGGTGAAGTACACGAGCTTCGAGTCGGATCCGACGGCGTAGCTGTCGACGGAGCGATCGGACGTCGCGGTGAGCACGCGGCGATTGGTCATGGATGGCCAGTCGAACGCGACGAGGCGATCGAGGTTGTAGACCTTGCCGTTGTTCGGATTGAACTTCGCGAACAGCGTCAGCCCATCCGGACTGAACGCCGGGTCGCTGTATCCGCCATCGGCGTGCGCGATGGTCTCCGGCTCGCCGCCGCTCACGCTCACGCGATAGAGATTCGTCGTCGTCTCCGCATACGCGGCTGTGTTGCGCGACGCCGTCGCGGCGAACACGAGCCACTGCCCATCGGGCGACCATTCGAACGAGAGATTCTCGCGGCCCTCGCCGCCGCCCGTGCCGCCGTAGCCTTTCTCCGCGACGAGCTTCGTGCCCGCGAGCAGATCCTTCGACTTCGCGGTGACGTCGACGGGCTGGATGATCAAATGCACTTGCTTGTCGTCGACCCAGCGATCCCACGCGCGGATCGGGAAGGAGTCGAACGTGCGCACCTTGTACTTGCGATCCTTCTCTTCCTTCGCGAGCTTCTTGTTCGCCTCGTCGTCCGCCGCGCCGGGAAACACGGTGCTCGTGTACGCGAGCGACTTTCCGTCGGGGCTGAACTGCGGCGAGCGCGCGCCGGTGGAGATGTTCGTGACGCGCTGCGCTTCGCCGCCCGCGTCGATGTCGAGCACGTAGACCTGATTCGCCTCGTCGCCGTCGCGCTTCGCGGTGAACGCGACGCGATGGCTGTCCGGCGCCCACGTGACGTCGCTCTCGGACGCCTTGTTGAACGTGATCTTGCGCGGCTTCGCGCTGCCGTCCGCCGGCACGATCCAGAGATCGCCGATCTGTTCCTTCTCGTCGTACGCCGGCTCGGTGACGGAAAACACGACCCACTTCCCGTCGGGACTCGGCACCGGCGCGCCGACGCGCTTCATGAGGAAGAGCGTCTCGTGGGTGATGGGCTTCTTTGCGTCGGCTGCGTGGAGGGTGACTGCGAGGAACGCGATGAAGAGCGCGAGGCGTTTTGTCATCATGGCGCGCGAATTCTATTTGGAGTGCGGCATGGGTAGCGTCTCAAAAAATGTGGCACAGACACTCCTGTCTGTGCGCACTCGGGAGACCGGAGCCCAGTGTGCATCGGCTCATCGCGCGCGGGGCGCACAGACAAGAGTGTCTGTGCCACACCCAAATCGTTGCTGCTGGGTTTACCTCGCAACCAACCCACGTGACCCAAAGCGGCGGCATGGCCGCCGCACTCCAAACGACGCGATCGCGGCTGCCACCGTGTCGAGCAGAACATCCCACACATTCCCGCCGCGCAGTGCGGTCGTGCCCTGTAACGATTCGTCCGCAATCGCGACCGCGCATGCGATCGCGATCGCGGCGAGCCACCACGATCGTCGCCATCCTTCGCGCTCGCTGCGCACGGCTCGGAATGCAAGCGTGCCGAGGATTGCGTAGATGAGGATGTGCGTGAGCTTGCGGATCAGGAAGTTGACGAACGCGAGCTGCGCGTCGTCGAGGAACGGAAGGATCGTGCGCAGCCAGTGTCCGCTGTTCTGCGCAGAAAGGGAGTCGTTCGCCGCGGAGAGGATCATCGCGGACCAGATGACGACGGGGAGCCAGTAGTTGAAGAAGCGTTTCATGTGATCAGTGATCAGTGATCGATGCGGTGCGGCGGACGACGATTCTCCTCGATCACCGATCACCGATCACAAAATCACGCCTCTATAATCTCCCCGTCCCCATGCTCACTACCGTCCGTTTCATGATCTACCAGCCGAACCTTGCGCCGCTGGAAGTCAACCTTCCGACGAGCACGATCACGCTCGGGCGCGCGACGGATTGCACGATTCCGTTGAAGGATCGGTATCTGTCGCGGCGTCACGCGGAGATTGCGTTCGATGGCGACGTCGCGCTCGTGCGCGATTGCGGCAGCGTGAACGGCACGATGCTCAACGGCGAGAAGCTCACGAGCCCTGTGCCGTTGCGTCCCGGGGACAAGATCGTTCTCGGCGATACGGAAGTCGTGTTCGAGCCGGAGAGCATCAGCGAGTCGCGCTCGCAGCTCATCGAGCTCGATAGCACGTCGCATTCGAAGAACCTCGCCATTCCGGTGCGCGACGCCGTCGATGCGAACGCTCGCGCGACCGTGCTCGCCGCGCTGGCCGTGGAGTTCATCGCAGACCGTTCGATGAACGAGCTGTTCGAGTTCATCCTCGATCGCGTGATGGATCTGCTCCAGCCCTCACGCGTCGCCGTCGCGCTTCTCGGGCGCGACGGCAAGTTCGACGACGTGCGCCTGCGCCGCCGCGATGAAGAAGACTCGAATGATCTGCTGATCTCGCGCACGCTGCTCGCGGAAGTGATCGAAACGCGCTCGGTGATTTCCTTCGTCGAATCGGGAGTCAACGAGCGCCTCGCGGCCGCGGAGTCGATCATCGGGCAACGCATCCGATCCGCCGTCTGCGCCCCGCTCCTCCTCGGCGATCAAGTCCTCGGCGTGCTCTACCTCGACTTCCTCGCGACTCACGGCATCGTCGCGCACGAAGACGTGCGCCTCATCGCGCAGGTCGCGAGTCTCGCGGCGGCGAAGCTCGAGACGACGCGCTTGCGCGAGGAATCGATCGCGAAGGCGAGGATCGACGAAGAGCTGCGCACGGCGTACACGATTCAAAGCCGTTTGTTGCCGGCTTCGCTGCCGCAGATCGAAGGCTACGTCTTCGCCGGCACGAACAAGCCATGCCGGACGGTGAGCGGCGATTACTTCGACGTCGTCGTGCGGCCGAGCGGCAAGATCTACTTCGTGATCGCGGACGTGAGCGGCAAAGGCATCACCGCGGCGCTCGTGATGTCGAGCCTCGCGACTGCGTTCAACATCTTCACACGCACCGATCCGTCACCGGCGGAGCTCGTGGCGGAGCTGAACGTCACGCTCGCGCCGAAAACCGCGCCGACGAAGTTCGTGACGCTCGTCGCGGGCGTGCTCGATCCAGCGACGGGCACGATCGAGTTCGCGAATGCGGGACACGTCGCGCCGCTCGTCGTGACGTCGCACGGCGTCGAACAGCTGAAGACGACCGACATGGTCGTCGGCCTGTTCACGACGGCGAAGTATCGCAATCAGTCACTCGCGCTCGCGCCAGGCGATTCGCTCGTGTTGTTCACGGATGGCGTGACCGAAGCGGAGAACGCGCAGGAGGATCAGCTGGGGCTCGAGCCGGTCGCCGAGGCGCTGGCTGCGATGCATGGAACACCTGCGACGCAGTTGCTCGAGACGGTGGAGACGCGCGTGCATTTGTTCATCGGCGATACGCCGGCGGGCGATGATGTAACGATGCTCGCGATGACGCGCGTTTAGGAGTGCGGTGGCGGGTAGCCGCCGCTTTCTGATCCGGATACAAAAGCGGTGGCTCGTCCAGGAACGCCACGGATGGCCTGTCCATGATCACAAAGCGGTGGCTCAGTCGCCACGGCACTCCTAGACCATTACTTCTTGAATGTGCGGATGAACGCTACGACCGCCTTGATTTCTTCGGCGCTGAGTTTCGCCTTGTAGGCGGGCATTTTTCCTTTGCCGTCGGCGGTGATTTTCGCGAGCTCCTGGTCCGACTGCTTCTGCACGTCGGCGGATCCGAGGTCGCGGATCTTCAGATTCTTGCCCATGGTCGTCTGGCCCTTGCCATCGGGGCCGTGGCACATGGCGCATTTCGACTTGTAGATCGACGCGCCGTCGGCCGTCGCGTCCGCGACCAGGGCGGGCACGATGAGAAATGCGACTGCAACGATGATGATGAGTTTTTTCATGTTTCCTCCTATTACATTCCTGAGCCTGTGTGACAGTCCGCGCAATTGAGCGCGCGAAGATCGCCGAGATCGATCGGATGCTGGAAATCCGCACGCGGCGCGTCGGTCATGACGACACCGCCCTCCGCCTGTCCCAACATCGTGTGGCACGCCTGACAATCCTTCGTGATGCGTTTTCCGTCCGCGCTCACGTGCTGATCGTCGTGGCAGCGAAAACATCCCTGCGTGTAGAAGTGGCCGATGTTGTCGGGATGCGTGCGCCAGTCGACGCGCATTTCGGGGAATCGGATCGTCTGAAAGATTTGCTGCAGCTCCGCGATGGAGCGGTCGATGTCTTTTTTCTTCGACGCGTAAACCGCGGGATACGACGTCTTGTAATAGTTGTCGAGGTCCTTCGCGATCGTGCTGACGGCCTGCTCGGTCGTCGCGTAATCCTTCGTCATCACCGTGACAGCCTGCTGCTTGATGTACGGCAGTGTGGCGTCGACGCGATTCGCGAGCAGCGCGCGATCGACGGCGCGATCGGGTGGCGTGTAGATGTGCGTCGGGCGATTGTGGCAATCGACGCAATCCATGCGGCGCTTCGGCGCTTCGGCGATCTGTTGCGGTGTCAGCTTCGAGCCTTCGAGACGATATTCGCGTACGTGGCCGTCTTTGCCTTTGACGCGGATCCATTCGATTTTCTGCCGCTTTTCATCCGTCGCGACGTATGTAATCTCGTTGGCGATGTTCATGTGCCAATGAATGCCGGTCGTCGGCCCGTTCGTCGGACTGCCGCCGCCAGTCTTGATCAGCATGCGCGTCTCGCGGGGCGTGTTCGCTTCGTCGTAGCCGTAGTGATTGAACACCTTCAGCTGTGCGCCCCAGAATTTCTCCGGCCAGTGACATTGCTCGCACGTTTCCTGTGCGGGGCGGAGATTGTGGACGGGCGATTGAATCGGCCGCGAATATTTATGAAATGCGGCCGAGTAAACCTGATACGCGCCGGACATTTTCGATTTCACATACCACGTCGCGCCCGGTCCGATGTGGCAGTTCACGCATCCGACGCGTGCGTGCGGTGACGCCTTATAAGCCGTGTACTCCGGATGCATCACTTCGTGGCACGTAGTGCCGCAGAACCGATCGGAGTCGGTGTAGTGGTAGGCCTTGTAGCTTCCAACGACGCTGATGAGGATGAACACCGACAGTCCGACGAGTGCCCACTCGACCGCGTGCCGCGTATGCGGATTGTTGAGATCGATGTCGGGATATTTGGGGACTTCGTCCGGACGGTGGCGCCGCCGGCGCAGCCGCTCACGGAGAATGCCGGCGATAAAGAGCAGCAGCCCGAAACAGAGAACACCGGGAAAGAGCACGTACGCAAAGATGCCGACGTACGGATTCGAGTTCTTCGCGCCGAGGTCGACGAAGACCAGGAACGCGATGTTCACGAGCGCGATGAGCGCGATGACCAGTCCGAGGCTGGAGATCAGATTGCGCGCGAGGCTCGGGGGCTTCATTGCTACGTTACTCATTCATGCTCGCTTTCCGTTGCCGGTTGTCCGTTGCCGATTGCCAGAGGGACGTCATTGCTCATGTTGGCCCGGTTCCTCTGGCAACTGCGAACCGGCAACTGGCAACTGCATTTTTTTCCACTCCAGCTCGTGCTCGTGCTTGAACTGCGATTCTGTCATCTTCCCGTCGAGCAAGGCCCAGTTGATCGGATAGACGTCGGGATCGAAGATCACGGCGTACAAGTGCCAGATGATGATCGCGAGCGTCGCCAGGATCGCCTCGTAGTAATGGACGAGTGTCGCCACGTCGACCCACCACCGCGGCAGATGCAGCCATGAGCTGACCTGCACTTCGAACCAGAGCATGAGGCCCGTCACGCCCATCACGATCGTGCCCCACACGAGCGCCCAGTACTCGGCCTTCTCTGCGTAGGTGAAGCGTCCCATCTTCGGATGCTCTTTGCTGAGGCCGAGGTTGTACTTCACGACGCCGATCACATCGCGCGCGTCCTTGAGGCTGAACCAGAAGTCCTTTAGGCCCTGGCGCCCTTCCTTCGTGAAGCACATGTAGGCGATGTGATAGAGGCCGAGGAGGATCATCACCACTGCGGCGATGCGGTGGATCGTGCGGCGCACCATCTCGTTGCCGGCGATCATCGCGAAGACCGAGTCGGGCCAGGCAAGCGCGAAGCCGGTGATCACGAGCACGATGAAGCTCGTGAGCAGGACGAAGTGCTGGATGCGCTGCATGCGATTCATGCGCACGACGGTGCGCGTCGGATTGCGCCGCGCGCGGCGCGCCTTGCGAATCCAGATGATGAGGTTGTGCAGCGCCATGCCGCCGAGCGTGAGAACGATCAACGGAATGTAGATCCGGCTCACCCAGCTGATGACGAAGTCGCCGGTGCTCTGCGGCGCGGGACCTTCTTCGAGGTGCACGCGTCCGCTGACGAATTTCGCGCCCGCACCGGGATGGCATTTGCCGCACGTCTGCGGGAGATTCGCTTTGTTGATCTGCGATTTCGGATCGCTCGCGGGAAGGATGTTGTGGATGCCGTGGCAGCTCGCGCAGTTCGCCGCCTCGGCGGACCCGAGCCGCTTCGCGAGTCCGTGATAGCTCTCTTCGTAGCTCTTCACGCGTCCGGTGGCGATGCCGAATTCCTTCGAGAGCTGGACGTTGCCGTGGCACTGACCGCACGTCGTGCGCGCGATGTTCTGCGATGCGACGGACGACGTCGGATCGATGTGCGATTTGATGAGGTGGATGCCGTGGCAATCGGTGCAGACCGGCGCCTTGTCGTTGCCGCGCGCGATCGCTTTGCCGTGAATCGACTGCACGTATTGCGCGGCGACGCCGCTGTGGCATTTGCCGCAGGTCTGCGGGACGTTGAATTTGTTGATCGACGACTTCGCTTCGTTCGCGCCGAGGACGTCGTGCGCGTTGTGGCAGTCGCTGCAGACCGCGGCTTTCTCGGAGCCGTTCGCGATCGCGCGGCCGTGGACGCTCTGTCCATACGAGAACGTCGGCGTCGTCGACAGGCCGGAGCTCTCCATCACGAACTTCTGCGAGTGACAGCGGCCGCACGTCTTCGGCACGTTCGCGTGAAACGTCGTCGATTGCGGATTGCTCTTCGGCAGGATCGCATGCGCGTTCAGTCCATGGCACGAGAGACATCCGGCGGCGTTGCGATTGCCGGCCTTGAATGCTTTTGCGTGCCGGCTGTTGTCCCACGCGGCGCCTTCCTCGCTGTGGCAGCTGGCGCAGTCGACTTTCGCCGGCGCGGGCTCGTGCGGATACGCGGAAATGTCGGCGTGACACGCGGTGCATCCGACCGGCGCGTGCACGGATGCGCTGAACTTCTTCGCATCGACCGGACGATCGGCGCTCGGATCGCCGTGGCATGAGAGGCAGTCGTCGTCGCTCAGTTGCGCGCTCGCCACCGTGGCGAACAGCGCGACGGCAAGTGCGAGCAGGATGGGTCGGGGTTTGAAACTCATTGTTTCTCTCCGGTCTGCAAAGTAGACCGGACGAGGCACCAGTATCGGGGGGCCGGGTCACGGAAGAGATGTGATGACCCGCACAGGTGTTGCGTGTGCCGTTCCGAGTTCTTCACAGCTCCGCAGCAAAGGCGTGCAATCGGAGTCCGTATACTCGGCTCGAGTCGGTCAGGAGAGCACCATGCTGGATCTCATGAAGCGCCTCGGCGCGGCAACCTCCGTTCTCTTCCTGGTCATTGCATGTGCAACCTCGAGCGGCACCAGCGCGCCGCCCGACATCGAGATCCAGATCGCGCAACTCCCCGACGCCGGATTCGCGGTCGAAGATCGCGGCGCAACGTCGATCGCATTCCAAGCGATGGTGCGCAATCGAACCGCGGATGTGATCACGCTGCGCAAAGTCGAGATGAAGACCGTCGGCCGCAGCCCGTATACGTTGCGCGACGACCCTGCGGTGCTGCAGGAATCCATCGAGCCCGGCAAAGAAGCCATCGCGATCTTCACGATGTGGAGCTACGCAAGCGGAGAGCGCTCGAAGACGCGCAAGGTGGTGTGGGTGAGCGGAACCGCGTACTTTGAGAGCGCGAAGGGTGGGTTTCAGAGGACGTTCACGCAGTCGTTTCGGGAGCCGTGATTCGCGCGGGCCGCCGCTGCGCTTGGTTCCCTGAGCTGAATCGCTATACTCATCGCCATGAGTAAGCGTCTCCAGGTCATCCTTCAGGACAGCGAAATGAAAGAGATTCGCTCCATCGCACGTCGGAGGCGAATGACCGTTGCGGAATGGGTTCGCAGGGCACTTCGGGCGGCGAAGTCGAAAGAACCTTCGGTGGATCCCCGCCGGAAGCTCGACATCCTTCATGCCGCGACCTCGCATTCGTTCCCAACCGCGGATATCGACGAGATGCTGGCGCAGATCGAACGGGGCTACTCGGACCAGGAGTAGTCGCTGTGATCTTCATCGACTCGAATATCCCGATGTATCTCGTGGGCTCTGCGCATCCCAACAAGGATGCTGCCGAACAAGCGATCGCCGCGCTCATCGCAAAGCAGGAAAAGCTGGTCAGCGATGCGGAGGTCCTTCAGGAAATCCTCCATCGTTACGCGGCGATCGAGCGTCCCGACGCGATTCAACCCGCATTCGATGTGCTGCTCGGTCTCGCAGACGAGGTATTTCCCATCGAGACTCGGATCGTCGAGCGAGCAAAGACCATTCTCCTCGGCAAATATGGGCTCTCAGCGCGGGACGCAGTCCACCTCGCCGTGATGGAGCAACATGGTATTCAACGGATTCTGTCGTTCGATCGCGGCTTCGATCGCTATCCCGCAATTCGCAGAATTACGGGTGCATGAGATCTCCCTACACCGCCACCGCCAGCGGCTGATACGTGCAAATTGGATCCGACGCGAACACGTCCCCGGTCGTCGACCACGCGCGCGAGCGCGATCCTCCGCAGAGCTCGCGGAACTCGCATGCGCCGCATTTGCCTTTGAGGTTCGAGGTGTCGCGCAGGCGGCGGAACAGGTCGCTGTTGCGGTAGAGCTGGACGAGCGATTCTTTTTTGACGTTGCCGGCTTTGAGGGGGAGGAAGCCGCTCGGGAAGACGTCGCCGATGTGGGAGATGAAGACGAAGCCTTTCGCTTCGTTGACGCCTTTCGGGGCGCGCGTGATTGCGCCGGTCTGCATTTGCACGCCAATCGGTGCACCGTGCATGAAGACGGTCGATGCGTCGATGAGTCCCGTGCGTGG
>DATKFO010000485.1:0-2897 GCA_035544355.1 Thermoanaerobaculia bacterium | reverse complement strand
ATGTGGCACAGACACTCCTGTCTGTGTGCACTCGGGAGGCCGGAGCCAGCGTGCGCCTGCTCATCCCGCGCGGGGGCGCACAGACAAGAGTGTCTGTGCCACATCCGCAACCCAACGCGGTGGCTTTGCCACCGCACTCCTAAACATAAGCGCGCCGCGCCGGCACACTGACGAACGACCACTCGCCGTTCTCGAGAATCGCGGCAGTGAGCGAGCCGCCATACACGCAGCCGGTGTCGAGGCCGAGGGCGTGGTCGTTGATGCGCGGCTCGCGCGTGGGTGTGTGGCCGTAAACGACGAAGCGCTCGCCTTCCCACACATCAGACCAGAGGCGATCGCGTTTCTTTCTCTTCGCGCGCGGGACTGGCTTCCAGCGCCCGTTCTGTCTGCGAATCCAGCGCAAGTGATGCACGATGTCGCGCTCGCGCTCGATATCGGATTCGCGCACGCGCATACCGGGGAGAAATCCGCCGTGCACGATGGCGACGCCGGCGTTTTCGAAATCGATCGCCAGCGGCCACGAGCGAATGTACTTGAGCAGCTTCGAGCGGCGCAGCACATCGCGATCCTCGACCGCGAAAAAGCGAAGGATCGGCGTCGCGTGTGCGAGCAGCGAGATCTCGTTGTTGCCCGCGACGGCGAGATAACCGCGCTCGCGCCAGAGATCGAGACACTTCGCCGCATCCGGACCTTTGCGCACCATGTCACCGACGGAGACCACGACGTCGCGCTCGCGCGGCTTCACGCGATCGAGCAGCTCGACGAGCTCGTCGTAGCAGCCGTGCACGTCGCCGATGACGATGAGGCGTTTGTCGACGACGTGCTTGGCGAGTGGCGGGTTCACCATTCCTTCCACCACGCCTCGAACCGCGAGGCCACCGCCTTCGGCGAGTCCGCGTACATGCGCCGTCCGACCGACTCCGCTTCTTTCTGCAGCTCGGCGCGGCGCGCGTCGATCGCTTCGTGAATGACGTGCGATCCCGTTCGTTCGCGCAACACGGCGAGATCGTGATCGTCGCCGAGGGCGTGCGAGAGTTGCTCCATGGCTTCGAGGTGCGGTTTCATCATTGTCGGCCAGACATCTTCGAGCAGTTGCGAGTGATACCAGTGATCCTTCACGCGCTTCCGCCACTCGTGAAGATGCTCCATTGTCGGAATCGCGATCGCGGTTTGCATCGCACGACGTCCGTTGCGATACGTGCGCCGCAATCCTCCTCCGATCGTTGCGAAATCGTCGTCGAGATCCGGCCAACTTTCGATGCGCAGTTTTGCGAACGGCAGCGAATCGAGAAGTCTCGCGACGCGCGGTTCGAGATCTGCTGGAACGGTTTTCAACACACGTCGGGCACGAGTGAGCGCACGTTTCAGAATCTTGTCGTCAGCCGCGTCGAGAAGTTTGTCGATCGCTTCGAGCATCGCGTCCGCATCGCGCGCTGCGCCGAGCTCGCGTCCGGCGTCGCGGTACCAAAGATTCTCTGCCGAGAATGATTCGCCGAGTGGATCTCGGATCAGGCGGAGGACGGCGCGGATTTCCTTGAAGCGCTTGCGTGCGCCGTGCACGCGCTCATCGAGCGGAGAAGACTCATCGGTCAGATGCTCGATCGCGCGATCGATGCGATTTGTGACGATGCGACGAATGCCAGCCGGGATGCTTTCGCCGGCGCGGAATGCGTAGCTCATGCCTGAGTGCCTTGCGCACTCGCCAAGCTACTCGGATTCTTCGTGCTCGCCTACGAAAAGCGTTTCGGCAACGCGCAGATCGGGACGCGCCGTGTGCCACGCGTGCACCGTGTCGCGGAACGACCCCGCGGTGTAGACCCACCGCCGCGCCGACTCCTCGCTGTACTCCCAAGCCCGCAATCTCGCCTCGGAGATCGATCCCACCCGCTCCAGCGACCCTTCTTCCGGATGTCCTTGCCAGTCGTAGAGGTACCGAACTCGTCTCGCCATGACGCGGATTATCAGGTCCGCTGCTGTGGATACCGCGTGAAGTCTGCGTAAAGAGATTCGACGCGCAAGACGCGCGGCCGCAACCTCAATAGAATCCGCACTGTGCAGACGCCGAAGCCGCTGCCGCTCCTCAATCGCGAGATCAGCAGGCTCGACTACAACCGCCGCGTTCTGGCAAAAGCGGAAGATCCGAGCGTTCCGCTGCTCGAGCGTTTGCGCTTCCTGACGTACTGCTCGCGCAATCTCGATGAGTTCTTCATGGTGCGCGCCGGCGCGACGCGCGATCTCATCGACGCCGCGATCTCCGAGCGCACGCCCGACGGCCTCACGCCGGTCGAGCAGATGAATGCGATCCGCAAACGCGCGAAGGAATTGCTCGACGACATCTATCGCTGCCTCAACGAACAGCTGATGCCGGAGCTGCGCGCGAACGGCATCGTGCTCGAGAGCTTTCGCGATCTCGATGATGCCGAGGCGGAAAAATTGCGCGAGTACTTCCGCGCGCACGTTGCGCCGGTGATGACGCCGCTCGCGATCGATCCCGGACATCCGTTTCCGTTCGTCGGCAATCTCAGTCTGAATCTCGCGGCGACGGTGGAGTCGTCGCGCTCGGGCGAGCACATCGTGCTCATGAAGATCCCGCCGCTGCTGCCGAGCTTCATTCCGGTGGGTGAGCGGAAGTTCGTGCCGATCGGCTCGCTCGTTGTCGGCAATCTCGCGCATTTCTTTCCGACGCTCGAGATCCGCCGCGCGGTGTTGTTCCGCGTGATCCGCAATTCGGAGCTGAGTCTCGAGCGCGATGAAGTCGAAGACCTGCGCGATTCGGTCGAAGCGGAACTGCGGCGGCGCGAGCGGAAGCAGGTGGTCTGTCTGGAGATCGACGCCCGCGCGCACGACGACACGGTGCGCGTGCTCACCGCCGGAACGCGGGCTCGGGATGAAGACGT
>DATKFO010000484.1:0-2916 GCA_035544355.1 Thermoanaerobaculia bacterium | reverse complement strand
GAGAAACTCGACGCTGTCGCATGCGTAGCCGGTTTCATCCTCGAGCTCGCGTTTCGCGGTTTCTTCGGGCGAGTGTTTCTCGACGAGTCCCGCAGGGAAATCGATCACGCGCGCGTTGATGGGGCAGCGGTACTGTTCGGTGAGAATCAGCTCGCCGTCATCGGTGACGGCGATGATCGCGACCGCTTCCCTCGCGCGTTTGCGCTCGACGTACTCCCAGCCGTCGCATTCGAGAACGACAACATGTTGACCTTCGAAGATTTGGCTCACACCCGTATTTTCGCAGGCTCGTCGCGATATTCGCGCGGGAGATGCACGGTGAACGTCGCGCCTTCGCCCGGCTGCGACGCGACGGAGATTGTCCCGCGGTGCAGCTCGATGAAGTTTTTCGTGAGCGAGAGGCCGAGGCCTGTGCCGTTTTTGCGGGAGCGGCGGTTTTCGACGACCTGGTAGAACTCGTCGAAGATGCGCGGCAATTCGGCCGGCGGAATGCCCTGGCCGCGATCGGCCACGTCGATGCGTACGCTCTCGAGTCCGAGCGGCGATTCGGCGTTGACGAGCGACACGGTGACGTAGACGAAGCCGCCGCGCGGCGAGAACTTCACCGCGTTCGATAGGAGATTCAATAGCGTCTGCTTGAGCCGTCCTTCGTCGAGATGCACGTTGCCGATCGCGTCGTCGATGCGCGTCACGATCGTGATGCTGCGCTCCGCGGCCATGCCTTTGATCACGCGCTCGACCGTGGCGACGGTCTCGCGCAGATCGAACGTCTCGGCGTGGATCTCGAGCTTGCCCGATTCGATCTTCGCGAGATCGAGGATGTCGTTGATGAGATCGAGCAGGTGGCTGCCCGCGGTGCGGATGTTCTCGAGGAATTTGAAGAGCCGCGCGGGGATGATGTGCTGCGTGGTCTCGATGAGGATCGCGGAGAAGCCGATGATGGCGTTGAGCGGCGTGCGCAGCTCGTGCGACATGCTGGCGAGAAATTGATTCTTCGAGCGATCGGCGGCGACGAGGCGCACGTTCGTCTCGCGCAGCTCGTTCGTGCGCTCGTGCACGCGCTGCTCGAGCGCGACGTTGAGGCCTTCGAGATCTTTGTAGAGATGCGCGTTCTCGATCGCGACCGCGGCCTGATTCGCGATCGCGGTGAGGAGCACGAGATCGCTCTGCGTGAACGCGCCGCGCGCGTAGCTCTGGATCGAGATCACGCCGACGACGCGATCGTGCGCGAGCATCGGCACGCCGAGCCACGATTCGGTCGCGACGCCGTCATCGAGCGACAGCACGCCGAGCCTCTGCTCTTCGCGCGAGCTGCCGATGAGCAGAGGCTTGCGATTGCGCACGACCCACGAGTTGAGGCCGTCGCCGAGCGGGATGCGCGACTTCGGCTGCGGCACGCCGTCTTCGATGCTCAGCTCGAACGAGAGCTCGTTCGTCGACGGCTCGGCGAGCGCGATGCTGAAGAGCGACACGTCGATCGTGTTCTGGCATTCGGTGTAGATCTTCATCAGCATCTCGTCGATGGTGAAGTCGAGCGAGATGGTCTTGCCGATGTTCGTGAGCGAGGCGAGGCGCTGGATGAGCTGATCGCGATCGCCGCGCATGACCGCGAGCTTGCGTCCGACGAAATTCGCGAGCAGGCCGGTGAATGCCGCGGCCACCACGCCTCCCCAGCCGATCGCGCCGAACGAGAACGCGGTGAGGATCGCGTACGGAATCGTGACGAGGTAGATCGAGGAGTCGATCGCGAAGAGCTTCATGCTCGTCGCAGGCGAGTAGCCGAGCGCGTGCTCGACGCGCGCGACGATGATGTTGTTGAGGACGATGAGGATGATGCCGCAGAGCGTGATGCGCAGCGCGGCGGCGGGCGACGGCGTGAGCTGCGGGATCGTGCCGCCGATGGATTCGTAGAGCATCGCCGCCGCGGCGACCGGCACGCCGTACGTGCCGAACATCGCGAACGTGCGCGCCCACTCGAGCGGCGGATCGGACATATCGATCTTCGACGGACCGATGCGCTGCATCCCGAGCAATCGCTGCGCGATCGCCGCGCCGACCGCGAGCCACGCGGACATGACGGTGCCGAGGAGCGGGAACGTCGCGATGTACGCGGTGATCACGAGCGAAACGAAGATCTGATCGGTGAGCGGAAACTTCAGCATCGCCAGCGCGGTGGCGAAGAGAAACAGAAGCACGATGAGCAGCGGACCGGCGTTGCCGAGGGCGGAGAGGATGCGTGCGGTGTCGCTCGCGAACGCGAACGTCAGCGCGACGAGAATGATCACGCCTACAGCGCCATGCTGCAGGTAGACCGGAATGACGCGGCGCCGCGACGACGGATCGTGCGCCGCTGCCACGAGTGCCATGTTCGAATCCCTCTCGGATGTGCGAGCTATGCTAGCACTCGTTTAGGAGTGCGGTTGTGATCCGGATACGAAAGCGGTGGCTTTGCCACCGCACTCCTAAAACAACGCCGCCTGCGCGCTCGGCCTCCGAAACGCGCTCGTGTTCATGGCGTAATCGCGCTCGTTCAGGCCGAGTTTCCGGCACGTGACGTCGAACAGCGTTTCGATCTGTTGGGCGAAGATGCCTTCGCCGCGGCCGCGTTTTCCCCAGGTCGCGTCGTAGAGCTTTCCGCTGCGCAGGTCGCGGATTCGGTTCAGGACTTTGTCTTTGCGATCGGGGAAGTGTTCTTCGAGCCATTGTTCGAAGAGCGGCGCGACGGCCCAGGGGAGTCGCAGGACGACGAAGCCGGCCCATTGCGCACCGGCGTCTTTTGCCGCGGCGAGGATCTTCGGCAGCTCGTGCTCGTTGATGGCGGGGATCACCGGCGCGACCATCACGCCGACCGGGACGCCTGCGTTGGCGAGCGTGCGCACTGCGTCGAGGCGCAGCTCCGGCGTCGACGTGCGCGGC
>DATKFO010000483.1:0-3175 GCA_035544355.1 Thermoanaerobaculia bacterium | reverse complement strand
TCCCATCCTGCGTCGGTGTCGAGCGTCGCGCCGAGGTTCTCGATGCCGCGCGCGATCTCCTCGGCCTTCCGCGTTTTCGTGCCCTTCGTCAGCACCGTCGCCGTGAGCTGCGCGAGTCCTTCACGTCCTTTCGCATCGGCTTCGCTGCCGGTGCGAATGAGCAAGTGCGCGGCGACGAGCGGCACGTCGTGTTTCGGGATCACGATCACGCGCAAACCATTCGAAAGGGTTTTCTCGACCGGCTGCGGGACTCTCGCTTCGCGCGGCGCGGCGGGCGGCGGAGGCGTCGTCTGCTGCGCGAACACAGTCGCGGCGAGAAGAAGAGCAGCAGCAATCATGCGTTTCACTGCTTGCCTCCTTTCTCGTTCTCATCGCGATACAAGATCGTCAGGCGCTTCGCCTCCTCGAGGTACGTCTTCGTCGCGCGCTGCACGTCGGCAGGCGTGACGGCCTGCAATTTCTGCAAGCCGCGATTCACTTCATCCGCATTTTTCTGCAGCACGATCGCCTCGCCGAGCGCGAACGCTTTGCCGTTGTTCGTTTCGCGCTCGCGCAGAGCACTCGTGATCGTCAAGTTCTTCGCCTTCTCGAGCTCCGACGCGGAAACGGGATTCGCCGCGAATTTCTGCAGCTCCGCGAGCGCGGCCTTCTCCCCTTCCTCCGGCGAGTGCTCGCTGGCCATGACGATCAGCATCGTGAACAGGCCGAGGTCTTCGCGCAGGTCGGCGTCGACATTCAAGTCCGTCGCGATCGCACTCTTGTAGACGAGCGCCTGATTGAGCCGTGACGATTCGCCTTCGCCGAGGATCGTCGAGGCGAGATGCAGCGGATACGAGTCGGGATTCGACTGGCCGGGCGCGAGCCACGTGAGCGCGAGTCCGGGCAGCGGCACGTTCGGCGCGCGCTCGTCGACGCGTTTGTCAGCGACACGCGCCGGCTCTTTCGTCGTCACGCGCGGAATCGCCGTGTCGGGTTTCGGAATCGGCGTGAAGTATTTGTCGACCCAGCCGTCGAGCTGCTCCTGATCGAAATCGCCGACGACCATCATGAACGCGTTGTCGGGGCGGTAGAACGTCGAATGAAACGCCCGTACGTCTTCGATCGACGCTGCGTCGAGCTCCTCGATGCTGCCGAAGCCCGGCCGGCGATACGGATGCGTCGTGAACGAATTCTTCTCGATCGCGTAGAACAATCGTCCGTACGGCGGCGCGAGGACGCGGAGACGGAACTCTTCCTTCACCACGTCGCGCTCCGATTTGAAATTCGCCTCGTCGACGTTGAGCGATCCCATGCGATCCGCTTCCGCCCACAGCAGCGTCTCGAGGTAATTCGACGGCACGACCTCGTAGTACGCGGTGTAGTCATCGAACGTGCTCGCGTTGTTGAACCCGCCCACATCCTCGGTGAGCCGGTCCATCATCTCGGACGGCATGTGCGCCGTGCTCTTGAACATCATGTGCTCGAAGAGGTGCGCGAATCCGCTGCGCCCCTCGGGATCGCTCTTCGACCCGACGCGATACCAGACATGAATCGCGACCGTGGGCGTCGATCGATCCTGCACCGAATAAATCTCGAGCCCATTCGGCAGCACGCGATGTTTGTAATTGAGCGTCGGAAACGGCGTCGCCGCGGTGGCGCTGACGGCGACGAGGAGAAGGAAGATGAGGGTGCGGGTGATTCGCATGAGGCGGGATGATCTCAGACCTACTCGCTGAAGGCGAAGATGGTCACCGAATGGTGACCGGGGGACAGCGCGCGTACAATCTCGCGACCATGCACGAGAGCACGGCCGCGACTTTCTCCGCGGCAACCGACGAGCGCTTCGTCCTCCACAGCGTCACACAGTCGATCGCCGATTTCGGTGAAGACGTGCGCCACGGCTTTACGCAATCGCCGAAATGGCTGCTTGCACGCTGGCTGTACGACGACCTCGGATCCGCATTGTTCGACGCGATCTGTCATCTGCCCGAGTACTACGTGACGCGTGCGGAAGCGGAGATCCTGAGTGCCCGCGCTGTGGAGATCGCAACTGCCCTCGGCCGCGACATCCGCCTGATCGAGCTCGGAAGCGGCAGCGCGCGCAAGACGCGCATCCTGCTCGACGCAATCACGGCGCGCCAGTCGCAGCTCGAATATGTACCGGTCGACATCGACGCCGGCATGCTCGAGAAAACGGGGCGCGATCTGATCAATGAGTACAACGGTCTGCGCGTGACTGCAGTGCGCGCCGATTTCACGCGACCCGCCGAAGCGCTCAAGGGCCTCCTCGGCGGACGCGATCGCAATGTCGTGCTTTTCCTCGGCTCGACGATCGGCAACCTCGATCCGATCTCCGCGGCGACGCTGCTGCGCGACATTCGGGGCGTGTTGCGCCGAGGAGATGCGTTGTTCCTCGGCGCTGACTTGCGGAAACCTGCAGAGATCCTGATTCCGGCGTACGACGATGCTCTGCGCGTGACCGCTGCGTTCAACCTCAACCTCCTCGTGCGCATCAACCGCGAGCTCGGCGGCCACTTCGCGCTCGAGCACTTCGCGCACTGCGCGCGCTGGAACGAAACCGACAGCCGCATCGAGATGCATCTCGAAAGCCGCATCGCGCAAACCGTGCACATCGACGCGCTCGATCTCGACGTGACGTTCGCGGCGGGCGAGACCATCCACACCGAGAGCTCGTACAAATACGACCGCGCGACGCTCGAAGTGCTCGCGACGCAGGCCGGCTTCGCGATCGAGCAGGTGTGGACGGACGCGGGCGGGCGGTTCGCGGACGTGTTGATGAGTGTCTCGTGATCGGTGGTCGGTGATCGAGGCGGTGCTTCGACACTGGGAGCCTCCTCGATCACCGATCACCGACAACCGCCTCTACCTTCAGTAGATCCTCCCCTCTCCCCCTGCGCATCGATGGATGCGAAGAATAGTTGCGTGCCGTCACGATGGATACGCCGCGGACTGATCCGCTGCGCACAATCGGTCGCAATCTTCACAATGCGAGCGGCGACGCGCGACTCCACTTCTCAATGCGTTTGCGCACGAAATTGCGCTCTTTTCTTCGCGCAGTAGCCACTCGCTGCGACTGCGTTCAACGCATGTCCAATAGTGAACAGACGCGCGATGCACTGCTCTCTACGATCGCTGCGCCGAACGCACAATGGCTTCCCATCACGGACGCGCGCAT
>DATKFO010000482.1:0-2964 GCA_035544355.1 Thermoanaerobaculia bacterium | reverse complement strand
GCTTGCCGGTCATCGCGCCGAGAGTGGAACAGAGGCCGGCGGGGATGACGAAGATCAGGACCATCTCGACGAGGTTCGAAAACGGCGTCGGGTTCTCGTACGGATGCGCGGAGTTCGCATTGAAGAACCCGCCGCCGTTCGTGCCGAGCTCTTTGATCGCTTCCTGCGACGCGACCGGGCCTTGCGCGATTCTTTGCGTCGTCCCTTCGATCGTGTGCGCTTCGACGGCGGGCTGGAAGTTCTGCACGACGCCCTGCGACATCAGCACGATCGCCGCGATGAGTGAGAGCGGCAGCAGGATCCACAGCGTCGTACGCAGGAGATCCACCCAGAAATTGCCGATCGTCTTTGCCGATGCGCGCGCGATGCCGCGAATCAATGCGATGGCGAGCGCGATGCCGGTGGCGGCGGAGACGAAGTTGTGGAACGTCAGGCCGGCCATCTGCGTGAAATGCGACATCGTCGCTTCGCCGGCATAGGCCTGCCAGTTCGTGTTCGTCGCGAAGGACGTCGCGGTGTTCCACGCGAGATCCGGCGCGACCGCTCCCATCTTGTCGGGATTGAGCGGCAGCACGTGCTGGATCCTCTGGATGAAGTACGTGAGCAGCAGTCCGGCGGCGTTGAAGACGAGCATCGCGATCGTGTACTGCTTCCAATCGTGCTCTTTCGTTTCGTCGACGCCGGCGAGCCGGTAAATCGTGCGCTCCACGCGCCAGGTGTCCGTGCGCATGAACAGGCGAGCCATGAACAAGCCGGCGGGCTTCGTCAGCGCGAGGATGATCAGAAAGTAGACGGCGATCTTGATGAGCTCGAGGAGGGTCATAGTTTCTCGGCGCGGAGCAGCGCGTAAAGCAGGTAGATCAGCGCGAGGATCGAGAGCGTGAGTGCTGCGATGGTTTCGATGTTCATAGTTTTTCGCAGCCGTGCACATAGGCCACGGACAGCGCCAGAAGGATCAGTGTCAATGCGATGAAGATGAGGTCCCACATGGATGTCTCCTAGAACGTCACCACCACTCCCGCGAGCGCGAGGAACTGGCTGTCTGTCGTGGCGTCCTTCCTGAAAAACACGCCCGCATCCGACTTGTCGTAACGGCCCTCGAGCTTGAGGATCAGGTTGTCGTGAGGCCGCAATTCGAACGTGAGCGTGCCTTCATTGATGGTCTGCGCGAATCCGGTGATGCCGTTGTCGGGATCGCTGAAGTGCTCGGCGCGAAACGCAATCGCAGCGTGCTCATTGATCGCGTAGCGCGCATAAGCGACGGCGCCGTACCAGTCGGCGTCATTCTCAGTGCCGATGTCGATCGCTGCGCCGAGCTGGAAGCGAGGATTCGCGCGATAGACGATGACGACGTCGGCGAATTTGCGCTCGACGTCGATGAATGTATTGAACGCTGCGGTCAGCGAAGCGTCCGTATATGCGACCTGCGTCCCGATCGATTTGTTGTCGTCATCGTCGCGGATGTTTTGCCATCCATTGAGCAGATCGACGCGGCCGGACCAGTGATCGTTGAACGCATACGTCGCCTTGACGCCTGTTTGAAAATACGGCGACGCCTCGCCCATGATCGAGCGCGTGTAATTCCAGTTGTCCTTCGTATAGAAACCCTCCATCCCGATGTGCGAGGGATAGACGCCGCCTTCGATCGCGAGCGCATCGCTGAATCGATAGGCGACGGACGCCTGATAGAGATGGCGGAACGTGTCGTCGCCGCCGTGAACGACGTCGGCGCCCTCGCCGGCGACGAGCGCGAGCGTGAATCCGACGGGCTGCTCCGCGGAGACCGCGCGCGACCACTGCACCTGCGCGAGATTGACGGCGAATTCGTTTGCACGCTTCGCAGTGGTTCCCGCGCCGGGGAAGAAGTTCTCGTGATTCGCGGGACGGTTGTCGTTCCACGCGAATTGGATGTCGACGAATCCGCTGAATTGGGGATCGTCTGCATACGCGGCCGTGGCGATCAGGAAAAGGGCGATGAGCTCATGCTTCATACGATTCTCCTCGTGCGAAAAGCGCGGGTGCGGCGACCCACGCGAGGAGCATCACATCACGCAACAGCTCGTGCTGCGGCGGTCCGATCAATTCGAACCAACCGCCACCGAAGCGAAACGTCATGACGATCTCCGCGACGATGTCGAGCGCGAGCCACGCGATTCCGACGAGGAGAGCGTGCTGCACCGTGACGTTACGCGCCGTGAGCTTCACGTACGCGAGCGCGCTGGCGACGATCGCGAGCACTTTCGTGAGCGATGCGCCGTTCGCAGAAATCGGATCCATCGCGTGATGCACGCCGAAGACGAGCATTGCTGCGATGAGCCAGAAGAGCACGACGTAGCCAATTCGCCGAACCATGCCCTCTTCAACGTCGGGCGCGGAGAGGGCTTGTGAGAATTTGCGAAAAGCCGGAAGGGGAGTTTCTAAAAGGTGGATAAAGAGTTCATTCAGGGCGCGGCATCGCTCGCACTGCGCGCGAAGAGTGCGGGCGCGATGATCCACGCGAGCAGCAACACGTCGCGCATGGCCGGACGCGCGGGCGTTCCGAGGAGCGCGAAGCGCGCGACGGCGATCTCTGCGCCGACGTCGAGCAGCAGCCACACGAGTCCGACGAGCAGCGCGTGATCGACGGTCGCGTTACGCGCCGTCAGTCTCATGTAGCCGAACGCGGCGCTCACGATCGCCGCAATCTTCACGACCGCCGCGGCGCCGGGCGTGACGCGCACGAGCGCGGAATTCACGCCCATCACGAGCAGCGCCGCGATGAGCCAGAACAGCAGCACGAGCGCGGCCGTGGTGATGACGTGATGCTTCGAAGCTGCGAATCGCTCGATCGGGTGGCTCGCGATCGTCGTCATGACCGCTACAACGCGCGCGGCGAGGGTGGGTTGCGAGTAAGTGCGAAAGACGGGATTAAGAAGTTCTGAAGATCCCGCGCCATCGCCTGGGATCGTTAAGATTTGCGCACGA
>DATKFO010000481.1:0-5083 GCA_035544355.1 Thermoanaerobaculia bacterium | reverse complement strand
GAGCTCGCGCGGAGTTTGTCCGCCGTGCACGGTGAGCACGACGCCGTCCGCATTCGTCGCGAGCACGACTGCGTCGGTCACGGCGAGAACCGGCGGCGAGTCGAAGATCACGAACGCGAATTTCGAGCGCACTTCTTCGATCAGATGCTTCATCCGATCGGACGCGAGCAACTCGGAAGGATTCGGCGGAATCGGACCGGAGAGGATCACCGAGAGATTCGGCACCTGCGTGTCCTGCACGACGTCTTCGACCGCGATGTTGGCGGCGAGATAGTTCACGAGGCCGAGGTTCATCTTGTCGCGGAAGACTTTGCCGAGGCGCGGACGACGCAGATCGGCGTCGATGAGCAGCACCGGCTTGCCCATCTGCGCGAGCACCGTCGCGAGATTGACGGACGTCGTGGTCTTTCCTTCGCGCGCGAATGAAGACGTGATCACGATGACGCGCGGCGAATTTGCGGACGCGAGCAGCAGCGCGGTGCGGAACGCGCGATACGACTCCGCGATCGGCGAACGGCTGTCGGTGTACGGAATGAGCTCGATGCCCGGATCGTCGCCCGGCGCTTTCTCGACGACGCGCAGCTTGCTGCCGCTTCCGCTGCTGCGTCCGTACGCATAGTTGTAGCCCGACTGCCGCGACACGGAGCCCGCCGCGGGGATGATGCCGAGTGACGCGAAGTGCGTGACGCGCTCCATCTCTTCGGGTGTCTTGATCGAGCGATCCATGTATTCGAGGAAGAAGATCGCTGCGAGTCCGAGCACGATGCCGAGCGGCACCGCGCTCTGCAGATTCTTCTTCATCGTGAGATTGAAGCGGCCGCCCGGAAGCTGCGCGTGCTCGATCGGGTGAATGTTCGAGGTCGCGGAGCCGCGCAGACGCGCCGTGACTTCCGTCTCGTTCTGTTGTTTTTCGAGCGTCACGAGCAGGGTCTGCTTCGACTCGACCGCGGTGCGCAGATCGAAGTACGCCATCGCGCTCGCGTTGAACTCGCCCGACACGCTGCGTTGCTTTGCCAGCTCGTTGTTCAGCGAGGATTCCTGTCCGCTGGCGGATGCCATCTCCGCGCGCGCTTTTTCTTTCGCTTTCTCGTATGCCTGCGCGATCGCGTTCTGACGCGACTGCTTCGTCTTCTCGATCTGGTCGGCGAGCTGAATCATTTCCGGGTGGCCGGGACGAAGGCGCGCGAGCTTCTCCTGGTACTCACGCTGCTGGCGTGAGAGGTCGTCGTTCAGCCGAAGCACGAGCGGATCGTTGGTGGCGACGCTCTCCTGGCTCGTGCGCTGCAGCGACTCGTACTCGGCCTGTTTCTGGATGCGCAACGCCCGCGCCGAGTTGAGATCGCCGGTCAGCTGTTCGTACTTCTTGAGGAACATGCTGTCGGGATCGTTGACCGAGACGATGTCCTTCCGCTCGCCGTACGCGAGCATCTTCCCGCGCAGGACTTCGAGATCGAGCTTGACCTGCGCGATCTGCTTCGTCAGGAACTCGCTCGCCTGGCGGACGTTGTCGAGCTTCCGCTCGACGTTCATCTGCATGAACGACTCGCCCCATCCTTCGGCGATTTTTTGTGCGAGCTTCGGCGTCTGGGCGATGCAGAAGATGTCGACGAGGTTCGTGTTGCGGACGGGCACGATCTCGACCGTGCCGGCGAGACCGGGCGCCATCGATTCGGCGAGCGCGTGAATTTCCTCTTTCGTCTTTCCTTCGACTCCGGGCGGATAGAAATCTTTGTCGCGGAGGAGGCGGTGATCTTCGATCACGCGCAGCGCGAGGCCGCGGCTGCCGAGGAGGACGTACTGGGTCTGGAGGAACTCCTGATCGGACGCCGCGATGCCGAAGAAGTCTTCGATCGTCGTCGCGTTCGGGTTTTCACGCTCGATCTGAATCCGGGTTTGCGAGCGATAGAGCGGCTTCTGAAAGTAGCTCGCCAGCGCCGTGGCAGCCATGACGACGAGAAGAATCGCCGTGGCGACCTTCCATCGTTTTTGAATGACGTTCCAATAGTGAGTTAGGTGTACTTCCTGGCTGCTCAGGTCCATGGTGGCGCCCCGTCCGGAACGTAGAACGTCAGAATACGCTCTCTTTGATCCAGACGGTGTCGTTGTCCCGCAGGACGACGTTGGTGCTGCCCTCGAGAATCTTTCGATAGTTGACGGTGATCGTCTGCTCTTTGCCGTTCTCGATGCGCTTGATCACGGCCTTCGACGATGCACGATCGGTTTGGCCGCCGGCACCGGCAATCGCCTGCAAAAGCGTCGGCGTCTGCGCGCGGCGGAACTCGACGGGTCCGGGCTTCATCACTTCGCCGAGCATGTAGACGACGATCGGCGTGTCGGCGAGAACGTTGACGACGTCATTCGGCGCCAGCGGGATGTTGAGATCGGGATTGCCGCGCACGAGCAGCTCGTCGATGTCGATCGCGAGCTGTTCGGTGAGTCCGTTTTGCGCGGTGCGAAGGACGTAGAGCTCGCGGCCGTAGCTGTTCGAGAGTCCGCCGACCTGCGTGAGCGCCTGGATCAGCGTGATGTTGTTGCTCGCGCCGATCTTTCCCGGATGCTGCACGGCGCCGAGGACCGAGATCGGATTGCTGCCGTACGACGAGACCTGCACGGAGACCGTGGCCTTTGCGAAGAAGTTCGCTTCGAGGAGCGATTTGAGCTTGTTCTCGACCTGCGCCGGCGTCAGTCCGTTCACGTCGACCTTGCCGAGGAGATTGAGCACGATCTGGCCGTTGTCGGTGATCGTGACGGGGCCATTGATCGACGGATCTTCGAGCACGCGAATCTCGATGACGTCGCGCGGACCGAGTGGGGCATTCGTCGAGAGAATCGGGAGGTCCTGCGTCGGCATCGGGATCGACGGACTCTGCGCATTCGCGGTTGCGACCGCATTCGCGGTGGCGAGAATCGCGAGGAACGAGAGAATCGAGGCACTGATGCGTTTCATTTTTTTCCTCAAAAGCCATGGCCGCTGTCTTCTTGCGAAGGGCAGCGGCGCTACGGGCTCGACTTCCTGAATGACTGGACGGACGAAAACTCGATGGCGTTTACCTTACGTACCCAGCGTGACTACTTCGTCGAACCCGTCGTGACAACTGCGTGAAAAACTTATTTTTACGACTCTGCTATGGCGTGAAGGACAAGTGGATGATGTACCGTATTCCATTCTGATCTCCGGGCACGTAGTTCGACGTGCGCTCGTAGTAGCCGACGTCGAACCCGAATCGGAAGCGCCGCAAACCGTAGCGCCAGCCGATGAGATTGAATCGAATGTCGTCGTGCCGGCGGATGCCGCTGACCGGCACGTCGTAGTCGTCATGCTCGAGCGTCGATGAGCCGCGCAGCGTCAGCTTGCGCGTCGATGCGAACTCGAGCGTGAGATTGCCGCGCGTGGAAACGCGGTAGTTGTTGTCGATGAAGATCGCGAAGTCGACGTCACGCGCGCCCTCGACCGATGCGGTCCAGCGGCTGCCGAGGCGGCGCGACATGTTCAGGTTCGCCAGCACCCCTTCGTACTCTTTCTGATTCGCGTCGCGGAAGCTCAGCCGTGCGGGTCCGGCTTCGACCGATGCGGCGAACGGACCGTTGTCGTAATTTGCGCCGAAACCGACGTACTCGCGCCGGCTGTCCTTCAGCGGCGCGTTGTCGAAGCGGTATTCGCTCCACTCGGCTGCGACCCGCAGCGACGTGCGCGGAAACGTCTTGTGCTGGAAAGCGCCGCGGACGTTTCTCTCGTTGCGCGCGAGCTGGTCGATCGGAATGCCCGCCGGCTGGTACTCATCGTCGGGGTAGTCGCTCGTCCGGTAGTTCACGTTGAACAGCGCGCTCGTCTTGCTCGAATACTTGAACTCGCCGGCGAGGCCGAACTCGTTCTGCTTCTGCGTCGCCACACGGTTGATCTCGCCGGTGAACGCGCGCAGGCGATCCGCCGTCGCGCCGTAGAAATCGAGGTAGAGGTGGTTGAACAGATACTGCGCGTCGCCTCGGAGCGAGTAGCCGAACTGGCGCTGCGTGTTCCCGCCGTCGAAGATGCCGACGCTCGGGATGAAGTCGATCGAGTAGACGCTCTTCTTTCGCGGAACGAAGTAGAAACGCTGCGGCGCCTCGATCGAAAGGGTGAGGCCGCCCTGGTGATCGTCGGTGGGGACGAAATACTCCTGCTCGTAGCCGATGTCGGAGAGCTGGATGCTGGAAAGCAGATAGAAGGGTCCGTTGTGGAAGCTGGCCTTTTGCAGATCGTTCGCGATTTTCTTCGTCGCCTGAAGATTCGGATCGCGATCGCGCAGACCTCCGCTCTGTGCGGCAATGCTGGACGTCATGAAGACGGCAATCAGGAACGCCGCCCATCTGTGTAGAATCACCCCGCGCACATCGCCCTCCGTAGTGACGTAACTATCGAACCCGCGGCAGTTTAGCATGTGGCAGTTTTACAATTTGGAGTCATTATGCGATGGACGATGGTAGGCGAGCGCTGCTGTGTCGCGCTGCTGCTTGCCTGGCTCGTCTGGATCCCGCTTCCCTTCGGCTCCGTCATCGATCGCGCCCGCATCGCGCTGATCGTCATCCCCATCGCACTCTGCATCGTCACCGCGCTGCTGCGCATCGCGGGAACGCGCGGGCAGATCGAGCGCACACGCGCATGGCGCATCTGGACCATCGGCGCGATTCTCTTCTTCGCGATCGGCGCGCTGCAGCTCGTTCCGCTGCCGCGCTCGATTCTCGCCGTGATCTCGCCGGACTCGGCCGCGATCTGGGATCGTGCGACGCACTTGGCCTCACTCGCAGGCGCGCATCCGTCGTCGATGCATCCGATCTCGCTCGATCCGGCCGCGACGCTGCTCGAGCTCTTCCGTATCGCGTCGTTATTCGCCGTGTTTCAAACCTCGGCGATGCTGATCCGCGCGCACACGCGCCGCTTCGTGCTCGCGTCGACGCTCTGCCTCGTCGCGATTTTCGAAACGCTGTACGGCGTCCGTGAAGCCGCGCTCGGCACGTATTCGATCTGGGGCTGGAAAAACACGCTGATCTTCAACCGTGTCACCGGCACGTTCGTGAATCCGAATCACTTCGCGCACTACATCGC
>DATKFO010000480.1:0-5764 GCA_035544355.1 Thermoanaerobaculia bacterium | reverse complement strand
GCGTGATCGGTGATCAGGAGCGCCGGCGTCTTCGCCGGCTGGCTCGCCGGCGTCTCGCCGGCACTCGGCGGCGGGACGCCGCCGGGCCAGCCGCCGGGACGGCGGCGTTCCGTTGCGTCGACGGCTCGATCGATCGAATCGCGTAATTTCTCATCGGCGATCTCCACCCGCACATCCACGCGCGGCCGCTCGTCGTCGAGCAGCACGACCTTGTTGTCGAACTCCGTCGCGTCGTCGATGCGTGCTTCGATCGTCACGCCTTTCGCGGCGAACACGGCGTTGTAGCGCGCGCGTGGCGCGAGCTCGATTGTCGTGCGTTGTCCCGTCGAAAGCGTGAGCGTCGTGCGCTCGGGTTTCGATGAGTAGCTCGCGATCTCGACGAGCAAGCGATCGCCGCTGCGCGCGGCGGCGGCGAACGCGAGATTCGGCGTCGCCTTTCCAAATGCGCGCCATTCCAGGCGGCCCTTTTCCAACTTGCGATCGGGTGCGTGATCGGTGATGACGAGAATCAGCGCGCTCGGTCCGCCGACTTCCGTTGCGAATCCGATCGCGGCGTCGAGATCGGCGGCAGGCGCACCGCACGTCCATTCGCGCAGCGGTTGTTCGCCTGCGAGCTGCGGCGTCGTGCCTGCGAACACGACGCGCGTCGGGCTCAGTGTGCTCAGCAGCTCCGCGCCGCGATCGCGTGCTCCGGCGCGCATCGACAGCGAGTCGTCGAGCACGACGACGAGCGGACGTTTGCGCGACCACTGCGGAATCAGCGGTCCGGTCGCCGCGAGCGCGAGGAGCACGATCGCGAGGAGCTCGAGCCAGAACGTCAGCGGCAGGCGCAGCGGCTCGCGCGTGCGCCCGCCCATGCTCGGCTGGCGGATCGCTTCCCACAACATCAGGCTCGACACGTCGCGTGCGCGGAAGCGGCGCTGAAAGAGATAGATCGCGACGAGCGCGGGAATCGCGAGCAACGCGATGAGCGGCCACGCGGACGTCAGAACCATGCGGGCCTCAGAATCTCCGCCGACGCCAGCTCGGGGAACAGGAGCTCGCGCTCGATCTCTTCGGCGATGCCGCGCACGAGCACTGCGCGCACGTTGCGCGCCGCTTCTTCCCACAGCGCGCGATGGCGCGCGAGCGCGTCGCGATAGCGCGATTCCGCGCCGGCGTCGAAAAAAATCTCGCGCCACTCGCCTGTCTCGACGTCGACGAGGCGCCAGCCACCGCGCAGATCGGGCTGCGCGTCGCTCGCCGCCATCACCTGCACGAGGATCACAGCGGATGCGCCGTGCGCAAGCGCGCCGAGGATTACGTGCGGCTCGGCGGGCCAGAGGAAGTCGCTGATCACGACGCGCATGCTGAGCGGACGCAGCGACGCAGCGCCGGATACGAGTGCGCCTGCGGGCGAGCCCGCGAAATCGAACTCGAGGTGATCCCAGTTGCCGCGCTCGAGCCGCTCGCCTGCGGTCCAGAGCGCATACGGAAACGAAGAATTGCGCGCGGCAGCGGCGATGAGCGCCGCGATGGACAGCGTCGCTTCCGCCTTGCGCGTGCCCTCGAGTGCGGTCGAGCGCGAGCCGTCGATGATGAGATCGACGAACGGGCTGATCTCTTCGTGAAATTGTTTGACCGCGAGGCGATCGCTGCGCGCGAGCACGTTCCAGTCGAGATGGCGGAGATCGTCGCCCGGCTCGTAATCGCGATGATCACGGAACTCGAGCGAGCCGCCCGCGCGGCGGCTCACGCGCGCGCCGCCCGCGCCCGCGAGCATCGTGCGCGGCGCTTCGAGCAGGTAGCCCGCGCCGGCGCGCTCGCCGGCGGCGATGGCCTCACGCCGGCTGTCGTTCATCGCTGAGAACTTCGCCGGACGAGACGTCCGGCGAGATGCGAGCGGGACGCTCGCCCTCCGGTTTGAAGCGGCGCCACTGGCCGGTGAACCACTTGAAATTCGCGAACGTCATCGAGGCGACCCACGCGACGAGCAGAAACGTGCGCGTCGGATCGCCGCGCATGTCCTGGCGCGGGAACGGATTCGCGATCGTCGCGAAGCTGTAGATGCCGGGATCGGCGCCGTCCATCGAGATCATCAGCACGATGAGCGGCGGAATGATCGCGCCGAGGATGAAGACGGCCATCGCGATGGCCCAGGTGGCTCGCGGCGGCACGCGCTGCAGCAGCGTGCGGCGCAGGAGCAGCGCGGTCATCGCGTAGCCGAACACGCAAAGGAGTCCATCGATGAGATCGCGCGTCGCGCTGATGGGAACGTTGAACGTAGGCACCGGCGCCTGCGCGTCGATCACTGCGTACGCAACGATCGTGAGGATGAAGAAGTGAATCACCCAAAGCGTGCCGCCCGCGCCGCCGCTGTAGAACAGAAACGCAAATGCGCGTTTGAACGGATTCGCGGGAATCGTTTTCGCGACGCGCGGTCCCCAGCGATCGCGCTCGCCGATTGCGGACATCAGCACGAGCGAGACCAGCACGCATTGCGCAATCGTCCAGACGAGCAGCAGCTCGCGCGCACTCGGCGTCGTCAGCACGACGAGCGCCGCCGGAATCAGCGACACGAGCCAGAGGATCGACATCGTGATGCGCACCGGCAGCGCGCGATTCGCGCTGAGCGGTGTGATCAGCGCGATCGTGAGCACGAGCAGCAGCGCGTCGATCACGCCGATCGACATCACGAAGATGCCCATGATCTTCCAGAAATCGGAGGACGCCAGCAGCGACGGGCCGCTGTTCATCATCTGCGCGGCGGCAAGCAGCATCGGCGCCTGCGACATCGCGGAGAAGCCGAGGAGCACGAACGCGAGAATGATCTTGAACGGCTTGCTCGTCGGGATGCAGCCGACGAACAGCGCCGCGACGGCTTGCGACGCAATCAGCAAATACGCGAGCACGAGCAGCATGCCGATCGCGAAGAGATCGACGCCGCGCAATACGTACGAAAAAACGAGGAACGGCAGCGACGCGGAGAAGATCAGCGTCACGAGTGCGAGCACCGCGAGGAGCTTGCCGAACACGATCGTGCGCGGCTTGATCGTCGTGATGAAAAACAGATCGACGTTCGTGTCGGAGCGCTCCGCGACCATGCGCACGCCGACGTACAGCGGCACGAAGAACAAGCACGCAGTGAACACGACGGTGAAGATCACGCCGAACGCGGCGGGGCCCGCGGGCACAGTCGTGAACAGCTCGGTGTTCACCTTGCCGCTGAGAATGATCGCCGCGATGGCGATGCACTGCGCGAGCAGCGCGAGGCTGAGGATCGTCGCAACGAACCGTCCGCGAACAGCCTGGCGCAATTCTTTGACGGTGACGGGATTGATCCAGTCGTCGAAGCGTTCGAGGAAGCGGGCGATCACTGCACGCCTCCCGTCGTCACGTTCATGAACACTTCCTCGAGATTCGCGCGCGGCTGGCGGAATTCGGACACGCGATGCCCTCGGCGAATGAGCTCGCCGAGGAGGTCGGCGGCGGCTTCGTCGGTGCCGGAGAAAGCGATCGTGAGCTCGTCTTCGTCGCGCTCGACGTCGAGGACGCCCGGCAGCTCGAGCACGGCGCGATGCAACCCTTCCGCGCCGCCGCAGGAGCGGATGATCAGCGTGCGATGGAATTGATCGGCGACGACGATCTCGTCGAGCGACCCCGCGCGGAGAATGCGGCCGCGCTCGATGATCACTGCGCCGGTGCAGATCTCCGCGAGCTCGGTGAGGATGTGCGACGACATCAGGATCGCTTTCCCCTGTGTCGCGAAAACGCGGATCAATTCGCGCAGCTCGATGCGCGCGCGCGGATCGAGTCCCGCGGCCGGCTCGTCGAGGATCAGCACCTGCGGATCGTGGAGCAGCGCGCGCGCGAGGCAGACGCGCTGGTTCATGCCTTTCGACAGGGCCTTGAGCAACTTCTCGCGCAGGCCGGTGAGGTTCGTGAATTCTTCGACGCTCTCGACGACGTGCTTCCGCCGCGCGCTCGGAATGCGATACGCGCGCGCGAAGAAGTCGAGGTACTCGTGCACGGTGATGTCGTGATGCGTCGGCAGCCCATCGGGCACGAAGCCGATGCGGCGACGTGCTTCTTCCGGCTCCTGCACGATCGACACGCCGTCGACGAACGCATCGCCACCCGTCGGCTCGTCGAGCGTCGCGAGAATGCGCATCGTCGTCGTCTTGCCCGCGCCGTTCGGTCCGACGAAGCCGACGACTTCGCCCGATCCGAAGGAAAACGAGATGTCGTCGACGGCGACGGCGCGTCCGAACTCGCGGCGCAGGTTGACGATGTCAACGCGCATGCGACCATCCGATCACCACCGCATCCGACCGCGCGCTCTTCGCGCCTTCGAGCGCGGTCTCGAGGAACGGCGAGTGCTGGACGACCGCGACGTACATACCGGGACGCAGCACCGCGCGCGGATCGTTCTCGACGTGATTCGCGAAGCGCGACCATCCCTGCGAGCTGTAGTACAGATCGCGAACGTCTTTCGCCGTCGGATCGACCGCCGCCTTTGCCTTCAACTCCGCGCCTTGTCCGCGCGCGATCTTTTCCGCGACGTAGATGACGTTGTCGTCGCCGGCGACCCAGAGCTTCGTGATATCGGCACCGAGTCCATTCACCACGGTCACTCGCCCACTCTCGCGCCGGATCGGCAATCGCTCGCGCCGCGCTTCCGCTTTGCGCACGGCGAAGTAGCTCGGGAAGCGGCTATTGACCCAGCCGCCGAGGAGGCGTTGGCCGTCGGTCCAGTCGGCGTCGGCGCGGGAGAGCGAGTGCATCGGACGCGCTTCCGTCGACGAATCGAAGCGCACCTTCCCGTCGGGACGCACGGTCGTATAGAAGCCCGTCCATCCGTGGGTTACCGCCTCGCCGCGCGTTTCGTCGAGCAGCGTGACGCTGCGCGTGCGCTGCATGCGCACGAAGCCCTCACTCGCGAACGTCGCGCCGACGAGCACCACGGTCGTGATCATCGCCAGCAGCGGCATCAGCCAGAAAATCGCGAGGCGGCGATTGTTTTTCGCGAGCTTGTACAAGCTCACCGGTCCGCTGACGACCGCGAATGCGATGAGCACGGAGAACAGCGCGCCGAGCGGCAGCGGTTTCTTGTCGAGGATCGGCATCTCAGTCGCGACCGCCGCGACTTGAGCCGGCGCCGGCCGCTCCCACGAGAGCTTGATCGCGGTGAACATCTCCGCGCTGAGCGGCTGCTGGTCGATCATCGCGATCTGGCCGAAGCCGCGACGCACGATGGTTCCGCCCGGAATCGCTTCCGCGCCTACGCCGGCGAACGCGTCGGAGGTTCCAAAGAATGTGATCGAGCCGCCTGCGGACACCCAGCGCAGCAGCGCCGTTTGCACGGCGGGCGGCAACTCGTTCCAATCGGCGGGCGTGAGCAGCGCGCCTTCGAAGCGCCCGTACTGCATCCAGCTCGTGCTCCACTCGTCCGGCGCGATCTCCGCGCGCACCCAATGCACGGAGATGCCCCAGCTCATCGTCAGCACCGACGACGGGACGTTGCGTCCGACGACGACGTCGGGATCGTCGTTGTACGACGCGTACGTGTCCGTCTTCGCGAGCTGCAGCGGCTTCGCCTGTTCGTCGCCATCGATCACGACGTCCACTTCGCCCGCGTTCAAGCCGGACGATTGCAGGCGCGGAACCGTGACGATCGTCGACGCACGCGGCGCGAGCGCAACCGTGCGTGACGTGCGGCCTTCGACTTCGTTCGGGCGTCCCTTCGGCGTGTGCACCGTCAGCGTGAGGACGTGCGGCTCGGCGG
>DATKFO010000479.1:0-4607 GCA_035544355.1 Thermoanaerobaculia bacterium | reverse complement strand
TGACGCGGCTGCGCCCCATGCGATCTCAGGATGACACCGGGGATGACGCGTCGAGTAGTCTGATCGCATGCTGCAGCCGCAACAGGAGCCGAAGCAACCCGCGGAGGTCACGCAGGAAGGCGGCGCGATCCAGATCACGCTGCGCAACTCCGGCTGCTGGCGCGTCGCCAATACTTTCTTCCTTTTGATCTGGCTCGGCGTGTGGGGCTACGGCGAGCTGATCTCGCTGAAAGCGCTCCTCGGATGGCTCGGCTATCCAGTCCAATTGCCCTTCCCGCTCTTCGTCGAAAATCTGCAGCCAAAGGAAATCGTCATCGCCTTCCTGTCGGTGTGGCTCGCGGGATGGACGTGGGCCGGCGTCGCGGCGATGCTGCAGCTCCTGCGCGCGCTTTTTGGCCGCGATGTGATCGAGCTCGCGTCCGGCGAATGGCGCGCGACGCAGTACATCGGACCGGTCGGCACGACGCGCACGTTCTCGCCATCGGATGGCTGGGCGCCCGTGCTGCGCACGAGCTCGCATTACCTCGCCGCGCGACGCGGCGCGAAGTACAAGATCCTCAGCCGCCTCGGCACGATCGCAGAACGGAAGTGGGTGCGCGACGAGATCCTGCGGCGCTTCCCCGCTCCGCAGGAAGGCGCGCTGCCCGCAGGCTACACCTCGCGCGCCGGCGAAATGGGCGGCCAGATCCTCACGCCGATCACGTCGCGCGGCGGCACGATCGGCTGTCTCATCGTCGTGCTGCTGTGGAACGTGCCGCTCGGGTTGTGGCTCGCGTTCGAATCGGGATCCTCCATCGCGATCTGGCCGATCGTCATCGGCGCCGCGCTCGTATTCCTCGCGATCTTCGCCATCTTCATGCGCGAGTCCTGGCTCATCGCCCCGAATTTTCTCGAGAAACGCACGCGCTTCCTCGGCTACACGCGCACGACGCGCATCACCGACGGCACGCTGCGCATCGAGGAACGGCGCGACAATGACGGCGACTATTTTCAACGCCTCTACGCGATCGGCGCCGACGGCACGAAGGTGCAGCTCATGTCGTCGATCAACGATCCGGAGCCGGCGCGCGCATTCGCGGAGTTCGTCGCGCGCGAGACGGGGTGGGAGTTGCTGGGTGAGTGATCGGTGATCACTGATCACAGATCACAGATCACTGACTTCCCGTCACCACCGTGATCCCCGACGGCGGCAGCAACGGATCCACGCTCGCGATCACGAAGCGCTGGCCGTCGTTTGCGACGTCGTAGGCTTGCGAGACGCCGAGGTCGCCGAAGGGGATGTTCGTGTCGAAGAGGCGTCTTGGGGATTCTGCGTCGAACGCGCCGGGCACGCGCACGAGCACGGCCATCAAATTGCGATCGGGTGCGAGATAGAAAATCTCGCCGCCGTCGCGGCGCCAGCGCGGTTGCTCGCCGCCTTCCGTCGACACCTGCCACTTCGCACCCGTCGCAGGAAACGGCTGCACGTAAACTTCGGGCCGGCCCGACTCCGTCGACGTGTACACGATCCACTTTCCGTCGGGAGAAAACTTCGCCTGCGATTCGTCGCTGCGTCCGTTGAGAAACGGCTTCGCGGCGCCGCCGGCGACCGGCAGCGCGTACACGTCGAGTCCCGTGCTTGGGTCGGAATGCGAATAGAGAATTACGGTGCCGTCGGGCGACCAGCTCTGCACATATTGCGATGACGCGGGCGGCGGTGTGAGCGGCTTCTCCTCGCCTGCTCCGCTCGCGGGCTTCACGCTGATCGTGTCGACGCCGGAGTAATCGTCGCTGAACGCGATGCGCGAGCCGTCGCGCGACCAGATCGGCGAGTACTGATTGCCGCGATTGAAACTGAAGCGGCGCGGCACGCCTTCGTTCGCGCCGCAGATCGCGAGATGGTTCAGCCCTTCGCTGGCGTCGAATTGTCCGAACACGAGCTTCGTGCCGTCGGGCGAAAGCGAGAGCCCTTCGTACTCGCCCGGCTCGCCGATGCTCGCGGTCCTGCGGCCGTCGCGGTCGTACCACGCGAGGCGCATCTTCACGATGCCGTTGCGGCGAAACGCAACCGTGCCGTCGCTCGCGGCCGCGACCGGAACGTACGCGCGATCGCCGAAGTACGTCATCGCATCGGAGATGATCGCCGGCTCCCCGCTGAGCTCGAGGCGCTTCGGATCGAGCTCCTGCCGCACGAGCAAATGATCGCGCACATAAAAGAGATGATGCGGCGCCGCGAACGCGAAGCTCAGCGGCACGGGAAGAATGCGCTTGATCTCCTTCGAATCGAGCGAGCCCGCGTACAGACCCTGCAGCGACGCGTCAGACGATTGCCCGACGAACAGGAAGTGCTCGCCGTCGGGAAGAAACTGCGGCCAGCGATGCGAGTAGATGCGCTGATCGACCGTGGTGATCGGCGACGGCGTGCCGCCGCTCGCGGCGATCTTGAACAGCGGCGTCTTCGTCGACGGCGCAAAGACAATCGTTCCGTTCGGGGACCACGCACCTCCGCGCGCGCTCGGCGCATCGCAGATCGTCTGCGGCGGGCCGTCAGGCACGTGCATCCGCTTCAACTTTCCGTCCGCGAAAAACGCGAGCTCGCGATTGTCGGGCGACCAGAACGGATACTCCGCGCCTTCGGTGCCGTCGAGCAACTCGGGATCGTCGGAGTCGAGCGCGCGCAGCCAGAGAAACGAGCGGCCCTCGCGCGTCGTCGCGACGAACGCGACGCGCGCGCCATCCGGCGAGAGCGCGAAGCCGCCGCCTTCGCCGAGCGATGGAAATGCGGCGCCGGTGGGCGGCGCGATCGTGAAGCGATACGTGCGCACGGTCGTGCGCGGACGCAACCAGATCGCGGCGGCGATCACCATCGCGATGATCACGATCGCGGCGAGGCCGACCGGCAGCAGCCACGCGCGGCGGCGCGACTCTTCGATCGCGTCGGGCATCGGCGTGCTGGCGATCATCTTCAGCGCGAGCTTGATGTCGTGCGCGGATTGAAAGCGCTCGCCCGGATCTTTGCTGAGGCAAGTTTTGATCACCTGCTCGAGCGCGCGCGGCGTGATGTCACGCAGCTCGGAGACGGGCCGCGGCTCTTCGCGCATGATCGCGGCGATGAGGCTCGCGTTCGACGTCGCGTCGAACGCGCGCTGGCCGGTGACCATCTCGTAGAGGATCGCGCCGAACGCGAAGATATCGGTGCGCGCATCGACCTCTTTCGCTTCGAGCTGCTCGGGCGCCATGTACGGGATCGTGCCGAGGACCATGCCGGCGGTCGTGAGCGGCTGTCGTTGGGTTTCTTCGTCGACGGGCGTGGTAAGCACCGAGTCTTCGGCCGGCATCCACTTCGCGAGTCCGAAATCGAGGAGCTTCGCGCCGGCGCGCGTGATCACGACGTTGCCGGGCTTGAGATCGCGATGGATGATGCCCTGGCGATGCGCTTTCTCGAGCGCGTCGCAGATGTCGACGCCGAACGCGATGACCTGATCGAGCGACAGCGGCCCATGCGCCAATCGATCGGCGAGCGTTTCGCCGTCGAGATACTCCATGACGAGGTACTCGCGGCCATCGTGATTGCCGATGTCGTAGAGCGTGCAGATGTTCGGATGCGAAAGCGCGGAGATCGCGCGCGCCTCACGCTCGAAGCGCCGCCGCGTTTCGGGATCGGCGGCGAGATGCGCCGGCAGGATCTTGATCGCCACCGTGCGATCGAGCCGCGTGTCGCGCGCACGATACACATCCCCCATTCCGCCTTCCGCAACGTGGGCGACAACTTCATAGGGGCCGAACCGGGTTCCGGTGGCGAGGGTCATGGACGATTGAGGGTGGAAGGATATCGTGATCAGTGATCAGTGTTCTGTGATCGGTGATCGAGGCGGCGCGCTCTCGCGAAGAACCTCCGCGATCACGGATCATCGATCACCGAGCTCAGAACAACGCGCCCTGCTCGAGATCGAGCAGGTAGCGCTTCGCCGCCAGGCCGCCGCCGAATCCCGTGAGCGAGCCGTTCGAGCCGATCACGCGATGGCACGGCACGACGATCGGCAGCGGGTTCGCGCCGTTCGCGGCGCCGACGGCGCGGATGGCGTCGGGCTTGCCGATGCGGCGCGCGATCTCGCGATAGCTGCGCGTCTCGCCGTACGGAATCTCGCGCAGCGCGCCCCACACATCGAGCTGAAACGCAGTGCCGCGCGGCGCGATCTTCAGCGTGAATTTGCGGCGCTTGCCGAGAAAGTACTCGTCGAGCTGCGCGATTGCGTCGGCGAATGCGGTGTCGTTGCGCTGCCAATCGTCATGCGGATCGGGATGGAAATGGATCTCGGCGATGCCGTGGTCGTCGCGCGCGAGGAGAAGTTCACCGACGGGAGAAGGGACGATGGTGAAGAGCACACTTCATTTTATCCCGAGCGCCAGCGAGGGATCTCCGGTTCACCGCGGCTACGCGAACGCGCGCAAAATCTCCTGCTTCGTCGGCGAGCTCTTTGCGCCGAGGGCTTTCGTGCGGATCTCTTCCATCTCGTCGATGAGCGTCGGATGCGCGACGTCGTACAACACGCCTGCCGTCAGCATGCCCGTCTCGTTTACGAACGTCAGCGCGGCGGTCATGTTCGTGCGATCGTGATCGGCGGGAA
>DATKFO010000478.1:0-3810 GCA_035544355.1 Thermoanaerobaculia bacterium | reverse complement strand
TGAGCTTGCCTTCCTTCAGATCCGAGAGCGCCGGCTTGCCGAGGACCTCGGTGCTGGAGGTGAAGTCGAGGATGTCGTCGATGAGCTGGAAGCAGATGCCGAGGTTCACGCCGTAGTTGAAGAGCGACGAGGCGTGCGACTCGGAGATGTCGGCGAGATAGGCGGGGATGCGGCAGCAGGCGCCGAAGAGCGCGGCGGTCTTGCGGTTGAGGATGTCGAAGTAGTCGTCGATCGAGAGATCGGCGCGCCCGTTCTGCTCCAGGCCTAGGATCTCGCCCTCGATCATCCGGATGGTCACGTTCGAGAGCAGGCGGAGGATGTCGAGGTTCCCCTCCGCGAGGGCCATGTTCATCGAGTGGGTGTAGAGGTAGTCGCCCACCAGCACGGTCAGGTTGTTGCCCCAGCGGTAGTTGATCGACGTGCGGCCGCGGCGGACGTCGGCCTCGTCGATGATGTCGTCGTGCACCAGCGTCGCCGTGTGAATGAACTCCACGACCGCGCCGTAGATCACGTCGCGATAGCCGTCGTAGCGGAGCATCTGTGACGCCAGGAGGAGCAGGGCAGGGCGGAGGCGCTTCCCGCCGCCGCCGAGAATGTGCTCGCCGACGTCATGGATGGTGAGGATCTGCGACTGGAAATTGCGCCGCAGCTCATCTTCGACCAGCTCGAGCTTCGGGCCGATGAGATCGAGGAGCCGGTCGGCGTAGGCTGTCGTTCCGTTGAGGGTGCGCGGCGCAGTCACGTGGCAGAAGGATAGTCGATCGGGGGAGGGTGGCTCAACCGCGGTAATTCGTAAACTGCAGAGGGATCCCGAAGTCGTTTTCCTTGACCAGGGCGATGGCGCGCTGGAGGTCGTCCTTGTTCCGGCCGCTCACGCGCACCTGATCGGCTTGAATCGACGCCTGCACTTTCAGCTTCGCGTCCTTGATCGCCTTCACGATCGCCTTCGCTTTCTCGGTCTCGATGCCCTGCACGATCTTCACGTGCTGCCGCACGGTGCCGCCGGCGGCGGGCTCGATCTTCTGGTAGTCGAGCGCTTTGAGCGACACGCCGCGCTTGACGAGCTTCGTCTCGACGATGTCCTTCACGCTGCGCAGTTTTCCCTCGTCATCGCTGACGAGCACGATCTCCTCGGCCGTCAGCTCGATCGTGCTCTTGCTGCCCTTGAAATCGAACCGCTGCGCGAGCTCTTTCTGCGCCTGCTGGATCGCGTTCGAGACTTCCTGCTGGTTGGTCTCGGAGACGATGTCGAAGGAAAAATCTTGTGGCATGGAAGTCCTCATGTGGGACAGGCTTCAGCCTGTCCCCTGTCCGCGGTATGGACAGGCTAAAGCCTGTCCTCCATTACTGCGAGACCACCTGCACTCCCGCCGGAGGCGTGAAGTGAAAGGTATCCGCCGACGCGGCGCGCGGATGATATCCCGACAGATCGAACGACGTGCGGTTGCCTTCGCGATCGGTGTATTCGATGTGGGAGATGCGGTTGTCGGCGCCGGTCGTGATCGAGACCGTCCGAATGATCGCCGCGGAATCGCGCGGCTTCAGCGTCGTGACGCGTCCCGATTGTTTGACGACGAAATGTTTGTCGCGCGCGGAGGGGTCGCCGAGGAGCAGAAACGGCAGCTCGCGTTTGCGGGAGGCGTCGACGTCGGCGATCGTCACCTGCTTGTCGCCGGGGACGTAGAACCACGAGCGATCGCCGTCGAACACGAAGAGCTTCTGCTCGGGCTTCGTGTAGCTGAATCGCATCATCGGCAAGCGGCCGAAGACGACGGTGCCGCTCTCGACCTGGCTGTTCTTGAATCCCTTCGGCGTGAACCGATGCGTGAAGCTCGCCTCGGTACCCGTCATCGCGGCAGCCGCGCGATCGAGGGCGGTGTTGGATTGTGCATGCAGCGTCGCGACGAGCGCGAGCGCCGCGAAAACAGCGGACAACCTGAGAGGTTGTCCCACGTAGGACCGCCTCTCAGGCGGTCCAGGCAATTGATGACGCATTCTTCCTCCGCGCTACAGCTTGTCCACTTCGATCGAAACGATCGCGGAGTTCACAACGTAAATCCTGTCGTTTTTGCTCCGGTCGATCGGGAAGAGGTAGAAGCCGTTGCGCTCCGGGTTGTAGTGGGCGAAGCCGCGGATGACTTCGCCGTCGCTGAACTCCACTGCGAGGTGCATGCCGCTCGCGGGCTCCATCGACTCCTCGGGCACGTGCGGGAAGAAGATCGCTTTCAGATCGGCGAACGGGACGTCCATCTCGTCGCCGCTTTCGAACACGACGTCGACGACTTCACGGGAAGGATCGATCGGGCCGAGCTTCACCCGCTCGGTGCGACCGTCGCGATAACGCAGTACGACTTTGTCAGGCATTAGAAAAGCTCGAGACCCCAGAGATCGTGGATGTGAATGATACCGTCCACGTGGCGGGAACCATCGACGATGAACAGCGAGGTGATCTTCCTCTCTTCCATGATCTGCAGCGCCGCCGACGCGAGCTCTTGTGACTCGATCGTGACCGGATTCCGCTTCATCACTTCGCCGGCGGTCTTGCGGACGACGTCTTCGTCCTCCTGCAGCGCACGGCGCAGGTCGCCATCGGAGATCACGCCGAGAAGAATGTTGTCCGCGTCGACGACCGCGGTGATGCCGAAACCTTTGCGCGACATCTCGTAGATCGCGTCGTGCATCGACGCCGTGTCGCGCACGACGGGAACTTGCTCATCCTTGTGCATGAGATCGCGCACGCGCAAGAATCGCTTGCCGAGTTTTCCGCCGGGATGGAGGAACGCGAAGTCTTCTTCCTTGAAACCGCGGCGCAGCAGCAACGCCATCGCGAGCGCATCGCCGAGTGCGAGCGTCGCAGTGGTCGAGGCGGTCGGCGCGAGTCCGAGCGGACATGCTTCCTTCGAGATCGCCGCGGAGAGATGAAAGTCCGCGCCCCGCGCGAGCGTCGACTGCGGATTGCCGGTGATCGCGACGATCTCCACGCCGACGCGCTTGATGTTCGCGAGCAAGCGCACGAGCTCTTCGGTCTCGCCGGAATTGGAGACGGCCAACACGACGTCGCCGCTCACGAGCATGCCGAAGTCGCCGTGAATCGCCTCGGTGGGATGCATGAAGAACGACGGCGTGCCGGTCGACGCGAGCGTCGCGCTGATCTTCTTGCAGATGATGCCCGACTTGCCGACACCCATCGTCACCACGCGCCCGCGGCTCGTCGCGATCAACTCGACGACGTCGACGAAGGTGTGATCGATGTGCTGGACGAGGCCGAGGATCGCCGCCGCTTCCACTTCGAGAACGCGCCGCGCCTCGGCGATGGCCGGATGCACGGCCACGGGCGCCTGAGACATGCGGCGCATCGTATCAAACGCGGCGCGACAGAAAACGGACAAGCTGAGAGCATGTCCCACGTCGAAACAAACGTAGGGCCGCCTCTCAGGCGGCACTCAGTTCAACTCGAGCTTCAGCGCGCCCAGCGAGCTGTCGATGTCGCGCAGCGACGCGAGCGGTCGGTCTCCTCAGGAAGCACGCCGCACCTGCGCGAGCTCACGCGCGCGATCGATCGTTCGTCCGTAACGGTTCGTCATCCCGAGGAGCAGGAGGCCGATGCCGGAGATGAGGATGACGGGACCGATCGCGACTTGCAGGACCGGGATGAGCTCGTGGAGCGACGGCACGTTCATGCGCACAGCGTCGCGTCTCACGCGGATGCGTGCAGGTGGCGATCGTCACACGTGTGCTGTTGCGTCAAGGTTGAATCTGGGTGTCGACCCATCCAGTGTCATCCTGAGCGGGCGGCGGGTGGGCGCGAAG
>DATKFO010000477.1:0-4991 GCA_035544355.1 Thermoanaerobaculia bacterium | reverse complement strand
TTCTCGAAGCCAGCCAGGGCACGCGCCTGAAGACCCGTTCGTTCTTCGTGAACGACAAGTGGGACTTCTCGAACAAGCTCAGCTTCAACCTCGGCGGCCGCTATGACCAGAACATCGGTCGTGACGGAGCGCGCCAGCTCGTCGCTGACGATTCGAAGATCAGCCCGCGCCTCGGCGTCATCTACGACACGTTCGGCAACGGCCGTCTCCGCCTGAACGCGAGCTACAGCCAGTACGTTGCGGCGATCGCCGACGGTAACGTCGCCGACTCGACCTCGCCGGCCGGCAGCCCGTCGTATCTGTACTGGAACTACGACGGTCCGAACATCGACACCGCCACATCGACCGAGTTCTTCCAGAAAGTCTTCGACTGGTTCAAGAGCGTCGGATTCACCAACAACACCGACAACCTCCTCGGCGGCGGCACGAACGGCATCAAGGCTACGATTCCTGAGCCGCTCGAATCCCCGTACGTGGGTGAGTGGACCATCGGCGTCGGCACGCAGATCGGTACGCGTGGCTTCTTCCGCGCGGATTACATCAACCGCGAGTGGAAGAACTTCTACACCACGCAGACCAGCCTCGCGAACGGCAAGGTTGCCGATCCGCTGGCTGGTGGTCTGTTGCTCGATAAGACGTTCATCGGCACGACCAACGACTTCAAGCGCACGTATCGCGCAATCCAGTTCCAGGCGGCGTACTCTCCGTGGACTCGCATCAACATCGGCGCGAACTACACGAACGCGCGTCTGCGCGGCAACCACGGCGCCGAGACGGCGGGCTCCGGCCCGATCACGAACTCCGGCGTCGCCGACTACTCCGAGTACCTCGGATATCCGAACCGCAACCCGATCGGCTGGCTCTCGGCCGATCAGCGCCACAAACTGCGCGCGTGGGTGAGCTACGACCAGCCGACTCCGATCGGCACGTTCAACTTCAGCCTCCTGCAGCGCTATGACTCCGGTGTGCCTTACTCGGCGATCGGTACGATCAACCCGACTCGTTTCTTCTGCACCCAGTCGCATGTCGACGGCGGCCGCTGCACCGCGGCGCAGCTCAACACGACTCGCGTCAAGCCGAATCCGGGCTACGCGGCTCCGCCGTCGCAGGCCAACTACTACTTCTCCAAGCGCGGCGAATTCCGCACCGACGACATCACGGGCAGCGATCTCGCAGTCAACTGGTCGCTTCCGGCGCTGTTCGGCAAGGCGCAGTTCTATGTCGAGACCGAGCTTCGCAACCTGTTCAATGAGTCGGGTGTCACCAACGTCAACACGACGGTCACGGTGCTCCGCGCATTCGATCCGTTCCGCGACACGCCGGTTGAAGGCGTGGACTGGCGCAAAGGCGCGAACTTCGGCAAGCCGCTGACCGCCACCACGGGCAACACCCAGGGCGATTGGCAGCTCCCGCGTACGTTCCTGATCTCCGCCGGCGTCCGCTTCTAAGAACGTCGTTCCTCGCAGTCGTTGAAGAGCCCCGGCGCAAGTCGGGGCTCTTTCTTTAGGTTCCCCATCGATGAAGACCCTCGCTCGCGTCACACTCGGCGCGCTGCTCGTTACGCTGCTTCTCTCGTGTCGCGCGAAAGAGCGCGAGCTCAGCGCGAACGCGACGTATGACGGCGCACCGGTGATCGTCATCTCGATCGACACGCTGCGCGCGGATCACCTGCCGGCCTACGGCTACACAGGCGTGACGACTCCGAATCTCGATGCGCTGCGACGCGACTCGATTCTCTTCACGAGCGCGTGGTCGCATGTGCCGCTCACCTTGCCGTCGCACACGACGCTGCTCACCGGCAAGCTCCCCGCGGACAACGGCGTGCGTGACAACCTCGGATATCGCCTCGCCGCGACGAACGGCACGTCACTTCCCGAGGTCTTGCATGCACGCGGCTACGCGACCGGCGCCGCTGTTTCGGCGTACGTGTTGCGCGGAGAGACCGGTCTGCGTGCATTGTTCGATTCGTACGACGACGGCATCGCGTTTCAACGCGGCGTCGTTCTCGGACGCATCGAGCGTCCCGGCGCGGAAACGATCGCGATCGCGAAGCAATGGATCGCGCAGCATCGCTCGCGTCCGTTCTTCTACTTCGTGCATCTCTTCGAACCGCATACGCCGTACGAGCCGCCCGAGCCATATCGCTCCGCGTTCCCGAATCCATACGACGGCGAGATCGCGCACGCCGACGCACTCGTGGGCTCTCTGCTCGATGATCTGAAATCGAGCGGCATCTACGATCGCGCGATCATCGTGCTGCTCAGCGATCACGGCGAAGGCCTCGGCGATCACGGCGAAGACGAGCACGGCGTGTTTCTCTATCGCGAAGCGATTCACGTCCCGCTCATGATCAAGTTGCCGAAGGGCGGGCCCGCGAACACGACCATCGACGCGCCCGCGGGGCTCATCGACATCCTGCCGACGATCGCATCGCTCACCGGGTCGCGCGTTCCGCCGAACTTGCGCGGCGCGGTGCTCACGTACGCGTTGCCATCGCGCCGCATCTTCAGCGAGTCGATGTACGCGCGTCTCCATCTCGGATGGAGCGATCTCCGCTCGCTCGTCGATCGCGAGCATCACTTCATCGACGCGCCGAAGCCGGAGCTCTATCGAATGTCCGATGCTCCGGAAAAGAAAAACATTCTCGAAAGCGAGCGGCGCGTCTACGCGTCGTTTCGCAAGGACGTCGATCAGTATCCTCGCACCCTGCAGGCTCCGGGCAGCGTCAGCGCCGAAGAACGTAAGAAGATGATCGCGCTCGGCTATCTGACCGGCGCCGCCAATCAAACGGGTCCGCTTCCCGATCCGAAAGAGCACATCGCGGAGCTCGCGCTTTTCAACGAGGCGACGAGTCTCATCGCGTCGCATGAATATGAGCGCGCGATCGAGTCGCTGCGCGCGCTCCTGCAGAAGAACCCGAAGTTCTCCGACGCGCTCTATCAACTCGCGCTGGCGTACGAAGCAACGCAGCAATTCGAGAAGGCCGCAGCGACCTATCGCGAATTGCTGCGCACGAATCCGTCGATGACCGAGCAAGTGGCGATCGCGCTCGGCGCGATCTATCTGAACCTCGGTCGCTACGACGACGCGAAGGCGCACGTGGAACTCGCGCTCTCGCAGAATCCCGGCGGCGCGCATCTTCTTCTCGGGCGCATCGCGCTCGCGCGAAAGAGGTTTGACGAAGCTGCGCGCGAAGCGCGCGCTGCGGCAGGCGATGCTCACTACTCACACGATGCGGTTCTGCTCGAGGCCGAGGTTCTTACGAAACAGGGACGGCATGCCGAGGCGCTTGCGGTGCTCGATGCGGCGAAATCGCGCGGCACGTTTCGCAACCTCGAGCTCGAGCGCGCGAATCTGCTGATGCATCTCGGCCGCACCGACGACGCGATCGCTGCGTTTCGCGAAGAGATCCGCCTCTTTCCCGACAATCGCGATGCGTACGAACATCTCGCGGCGGTGTATCTGCTGCTGCAGCGTCCGGCGGATGCGGAATCCGTGTTTCAATCGCTCGTCGCGGCGATCCCGCAGCGATCGAGCTACATCCTCGCGGCGGAGACGTTCGAGCAGCTCGGACAACGCAGCGCGGGCGCCGAGTGGAGACGCCGCGCGGCCGCCGCGCCATGACGATGACCAAACGAGCCCTGATTGTCCTCTCGCTGTTTGCCGCGATCGCGTGTCATCGCGAAAAAGCTGCGTCGAGTTATCCCGGCGCGCCGGTGATCGTGATCTCGATCGACACGTTGCGCGCGGATCATCTTCCCGCGTTCGGCTACAAGGACGTCCAGACGCCGGCGATCGACGCGCTTCGCAAAGACTCGATCCTCTTCACGAACGCGTTCTCCCACGTGCCGCTCACGTTTCCGTCGCACGTATCGATGCTTACGGGTTTGCTTCCTCCCGCGAACAAAGTCCGCAACAACATCGGCTACACGCTCGATCCATCGATTCCGACGATTCCGAAGACGCTGAAGACAAAGGGCTATGCGACGGGCGCCGCGGTTTCCGCATACGTGTTGCGCGGCAACGCAGGACTCGCGAACGCATTCGATTTCTACGACGACGGCATCGTCAGCAAGGCGAACATGCCGGTCGGGTCGCTGCAGCGCAACGGCGCGGACACCGCGGAGATCGCGAAGACCTGGATCAGCGGCCAGAAGGGGAAGCCGTTCTTCTTTCTCCTGCATCTCTTCGAGCCGCACTCACCGTATGAACCGCCCGAACCATTTCGTTCGCGCTCGGCGAATCCCTACGACGGGGAGATCGCGACCGCGGACGATATCGTCGGCAAGTTTCTCGAGCAGCTGAAACGCGACGGCATCTACGACGATGCGGTGATCATCCTCATGTCCGATCACGGCGAGGGACTCAATCAGCACGGCGAGCCGGAGCACGGAGTCTTTCTCTATCGCGAAGACATCCACGTGCCACTCATGCTGAAACTTCCGAAGGGCGCGCGCGGCGGAGAGACCGACGCGTCGGTCGTCGGGCTCGTCGACATCTTTCCGACGATCGCAGCGCTGACGGAAGCGCAACCTCCGGCAAATCTCGCCGGAACGTCGCTGCTGCACCACGCAGCGCAATCGCCGGAGCGCCACGTCTATTCGGAGAGTCTCTACTCGCGCATTCACCTCGGGTGGAGCGAGCTCCGTTCGCTTGCCGGCAGCAGGTATCAGTTCATCCAGGCGCCGAAGCCCGAGCTGTACGACATGTCGAAGGATCCGGGCGAGACGCACAACATTCTCTCGGACGAACGCCGCGTCTACGCGAGCATGCGCGACGAGCTCGCGAAGTTCGGCACCGCTGTCGATCTCCCCACTCAGATCGATCCCGAAGAAGCGAAGAAGCTCACCGCGCTCGGCTACCTCGGATCATCGGCCGCGAAGCCAACCGGTCCGCTGCCGGACCCGAAGGACCGCATCGGCGAGATCTCGGCGATGGTCGATGCGATGCGCCTCGTGCAGGAAGAAAAGCACGCGGAAGCCGTGGTCGCG
>DATKFO010000476.1:0-2364 GCA_035544355.1 Thermoanaerobaculia bacterium | reverse complement strand
CGCCGTCGCGGCTGAAGATCTCGAAAGCGGACGCGCGCCGCTCCCACGCGCGATCGATCTCCTCGCTCGCCTCGAGTGCCTCGGCGATGATCACGTCGACAAACGCGCGATTGCTGTCTTCGCCCAGCGATTCGAACGTGGCGCGCGCTTGCTCGGCGTCGGCGACGGCTTCGCTCCAGTGCGACAACGTCGACGAGCAGAGCGCGCGCTGCCAGAACATCTGCGCGCGCAATGCGCGATACGACGAAGGCGTCGTCGCCAGCAGCGACGTGAGTTGCTCGAACGCGTCTTCGGGACGATTGAGGTCGTAGACGACATTCGCCGCGAAGTAGCGCGCCGCGAGCGCCATCGGACTTCCGCCGCGCGAGAGCGCATCCGCCGCGTGCGCGAGCTCCGTCACGGCTTTCGCGAGATCGCGCCGGCTGTACGCGATGCGGCCATCGCGATACGCGAGATGTCCTTCGACGAGCGCGCGCGAATCCGCAGCGTGATCGATCGCTGCAACGGCATCGCGCAGCAGCGTTTCGTTCGATCGCTTCGCGAGCGCATCGCCGATGTCGCGCGCGAGCGTCAGCTTCTTCGCATCGCCGCGCTCGGCCCACTCCGCGAGAAACGGACCTTCGCCCCACGTGCGCGCCTGCTGCGGATACTTCGCGACGAGCTCCAGCGCGGAGAGCCGCGGCAAATCGTGCTCGAACGATGAATGCTCCGCGTTCAAACGCGCGAGATGCGCGCGCGCTTCGTTCGCCCACGGCGACGACGGATCGATCTCGAGGTAGCGCTGCCACGCCTTGCGCGCCTCGGCGAGCAATCCCATCCGCTCGAGCACGAGCGCGCGATTGAACAGCGCCTCCGGCAAGCGCGCATCGATGCTCAGCGCGCGATCGGCGGCAGCGAGCGCCTGCGGATACTGCGATGCGCGTCCCGTCGCGAAATGCGCGGCGGCGAGGTCGCTCCAGATCTTTGCGTCATCGGATGCGATCGCGCGCAACGTCTCGATCGACTTCGGCGCATCATCGACGAGCATCAGCGCGATGCCCGCTGCGTGTTTCGTTTCACGCGACGAATCCTTCGCCGCGCGCGCGAGCACGTCGCCTGCTGCGCCTTGCAGTTTCAACCGACTAGGGTCGGATTTCGTAGGCGACTCGTCGCGCGCGGGACCGCGAAACTCCGCCCACGCGAATCCGCCGGAGAGACGCGCTTCCACTTCGCGCCGATCCGCCGGCACTGCGGCGACGAGTTTCTGCATCGGCGACGATGGCCGCAGCAGTGCGATGCCGAGGAGAATCGTTGCGAGCACTGCGGCCGCGGCGAACCACCACGCGCGCGACGATGGTTTCACCACCGCCGGCGCTTCCTCGCGCAACGCCTCGGCAGCCATGCCCGCCGCAATCGTGCACGCTTCGCACGTGTCGAGATGCTCCATCACTTCGCGCCGCCGCTCCGCATCGAGCGTGCCTTCGACGAAGGCGCCGAGGATTTCCTCGTCGATGCAGCTCATGCGCGGTCCACTCCTGTTTGCATAGATGACGGTTCTCCGGCGTTTTCCATCGAGCGCAGTCCGAAATCAAACTCGACGAGCTTCGAGCCGACGATGTCGTCGACGCTGCGCCGGTCGAGTCCGGCGGCGACAAGCGAATCGCGCAGGTCGCGCAGAATTCGTTCGAGGCGGCGGTACAGCGGACGCTGCGCCAAATTCATCGATCTCGCGATTTCGCTGAGCGCCATTCCTGCATGGAAATGCAGGCGCACGATCGTTCTGTCCTCGAGCGGCAACTTCCGCAGAGCATCGCGCAGGACGTCGGTCACGCGCGACGAGATCGTTCGCACGTCACGCTCGACGACGCGCGCGTCGCTCGATGTGCTCGCCGGCAGCTCCGCTTCGACATCGTCCGCAGCGACGAGCTGCATCCGCGGCCTTCGATCGCGCAACTGATCGACGATCGCGACGAGCCGCTCGCGCGTGAGCGACGGATCGAGATCGCGAAGAATCGGCAGCGCTTCATCGATCGTCCGTCCGTCGCGGCGAATGAGCTGCTCCGCGCGAACGCCGACGTCGCCGAGCGCGCGAGCCGCAGTCGATTCGTAAAAGCGTCCCCACGTGCGCATCCGCTCCTGCGCGACGAGCCGCTGCAGCACGATGGTCAGGAACGTCACGAGACTGCAGCGCCCTTCGAAACTGCGCAGCACCGCGTAGTCGTCGTCCATCAGATGCAGCCGCGCCGCGGACGCGAAGTCCTCCGCATCGGCGCCGAACAACCGCGCATGCCGACAGACGCGCGCGATCGTGCGGTCGATGAGCGCGAGATTTCCTGGAAGAGCCCTTCCGGGGACATGGATGAAGGAAGGATAGCTCCGGAGTGC
>DATKFO010000475.1:0-3493 GCA_035544355.1 Thermoanaerobaculia bacterium | reverse complement strand
CAGGATGTCATCGCAGCAGCCGGTCCTCGCCGGCCTGATCGCCGCCGTCGGCGTCTTCCTCGTCTACCGGATCATCCGGCGCTTCGTCGAGCATCGCGCCGAGCGCGGACGGGATCACTTCCCAGCCGTTGTCGGTGAGGCCGATGCCGCTGCGATCGCGATACGCGAAGTCGCCGATCATCCGCTCGCGTCCGGGGCTGCGCATGTGCAGGCGCGAATAGAAATTCACGCCGAACACGTCGAGTGATTTCTGCAGATCGTCGCGCCGTCCGCGCAACATCGTTGCGGGCGGAACGAAGAAGCTCCAGCGGCCGGTCGCGAACGCCTCGATGACTCCGCGGTTGTACATGCGATGCGCAGTGCGCGCGAGCAGGCGATCGAGCGGATTCCAGCGGCGCTCGGGCGCGAAGCCCATCATGTTGTGCGCGATGCCGATCGCCGCACGCGGACTGCGCTCGCGAATCGCGGCGGCCGCGGCGACGTGCGCGGCGAGCAGATGATCGAACACGCGCGCGAGCACGCGCGGCTGCGCGATGCCGGGCGGAATCTGCGCATCGAGAAATCCCGCGAGCAGAAACACGAGCGGCTCGTTCAGCGGAATCCAGAAGCGCACGAGATCGCCGAGGGCGTCGGCGGCTTTCGCGGCGAAGCGTGCGAAGCGGTCGACCGATGCGGGCGAGGTCCACGGCGTGAGCTCGTGAAAATCGCGCGGATGCGTGTAGTGAAACAGCGTGACCGCCGGCTCGAGATCGTGCGCGAGGAGATGCTCGACGAAGCGCCGATAGCGTGCGAGCGCGTGCGGATCCGATTCGACGCGGCTCCACGAGATCGAAAAGCGAAACGCGTTCGCGCCGATGTCGCGCGCGAGCAACGCGTCGTCTTCGTAGCGATCCCACGATCCGACGGCCGCGCCGCACGGACCGCCGCGCGATGTCCAGTCGCTCCAGTCGCACGGATCGCCGCCTTCGACCTGATAGTGGGAAACGGCGACGCCCCAGAGGCGCGGGCGGTCGGGGAAGGGGAACACTCAAGTGAGTTTATCCCGAGCAAAGCGAGGGATCTCGGGCAGCACCGCGATGTGTTCGCCTGTGGGCAGCTCACGCGCGGTGTAGCCGGAGATCCCTCGACTTCGCTCGGGATAAACTACAAAACCAATGAAAGACCGCATCGACGCCATCATCCGCCGCGCTCAGGCAGAGTATCTCGACTCGCTCGTTCCGCCGCGCGACGCGCTGCTCGAGCACATGGAGAAGTTCGCTGAAGAAAACGATCATCCGATCGCCGACGCGGAAGTCGCGCAGCTGATGCGCGTGCTTGTGCAGATGAAACGCCCGCGGCGCCTGCTCGAGGTCGGTACGAACATCGGCTACTCGGTCGTCGTGATGGGACGTGAGTGCGATGACGACGCCGTGATCGAGACGATCGAGATCGATCATCCGACGCTGATGGTCGCGAAGGACTTCGTGCGCGAAGCCGAGCTGAAATGCCGCGTCGTGTTCCACGAAGGCGCGGCGCTCGATGTGCTCGCGCGCGTCACCGGCCCGTTCGACTTCGTGTTCATTGACTGCGTGAAGACCGAGTACGAGCAGTATCTCGATGCGCTGCTGCCGAAGCTCGAGCGCGGTGCAGTGATCGTTTGCGACAACCTGCTTTGGAAGGGTCGCGTCGCGGAAGGCGCGCACGATCCGTCGACCGATGGGCTGCGCAAGTTCAACGCGCGCATCGCGAAAGAGCCGCGTCTGATCACGAGCATTCTTGCGTTGGGCGACGGGACGGGCGTCTCGATTGTGGCGTGAAAATGAAAAAGGGCCGCCTGAGAGGCGGCCCTACGTAGGACAACCTCTTAGGTTGTCCTATTTTTTGCAAGATTACTTCGCCGCCGCCGCCGCGATCGCCTTGATCGTGCCGCGCACCGGGATCGTGTAGACCGGCGTGACCTTGTCGTTCGTGTAGATCTTCACGTCGCCCTGCACGTCGCCGGGCTTCGCGTCTTTCTTCACCTGCAGCGTCACTTCGTACTCGCCCTTGTTCGCGGTCGGCTTCACGTCCGCGGTCACGCCGGCAACGGCCGACTCGACCTTCGTGACGGAGAACCCTTCCGGCGCCTTGAGGCTGTTCGAGCGGAGCGTGACCGCGCGCGTGGCGGCGGTGTCGTTCGGCGCGACTTCACCGAAGTTGATCGCGGTCGGCTCGACGCGGTACGTCGGACGGATCACGCCCGAAACGGTGAGCGGATAGTCCGGCTGATGCTTCGAGTTCGTGTGGACGATGATGCGCTCGGCGATCGGGCCGATCTTCGCGTCGGGGCCGCCGACGGTGATGTTGAGCTTGTACTGGGTCTGTCCGGCGCGGCCAACATCGGGTGCGCGATCCGCGGTGTTCTCGATCTTGACCGGCTCGGCCTTGATCCAATCCACCGGAGCGTCGATCTTCGTGATCTCGAACGGCGCTTCCTCTTCGCTGTAGATCGTGACCGACTGTGCTTCGGTCTCACCCTGAAGGAGATTCACGCGCACGAAGCCGGCGGGATACGCCTCGACGTACGGCTTCACGGTGGCGTGAATCGTGATCTGTGCGTTCGGCGTGGACGGATCGTTCGTCTCCAGGGTCACCGCTTTCGCGATCGGACCGTTGAAGTTCGTCGTGTCGACGGCCGCCGTCACTTTGCCGGTCTCGCCCGGCTTGATCACCTTGTCGAACTCGGCGACCGTGCAGCCGCACGACGGACGAGCAGAGATGATCTCGAGATCGGCCGTACCGGTGTTCTTGACCACGAACGCCCAGCTGAGCTTCTCGCCCTTCGGAACGGTTCCGAAGTCCTTGACCGGATCCACGACGGTGAGACGCGGAGCCTTCGGCGCTGCGTCCTCTTTCTTGGTCTCGGTTTTCTTGGTCTCGGCCTTCTTCGTGTCCTTCTTCGCTGACTCAGCGAGTGCAAGCGGCGCCAGCGACACGGCGAAGGCGAGCGTCACGGCAAACATTCGCTTCGACATTGTGAGAATCCTCCTGATGTAATGACCGTTTAACGCGATTGCGAACAGCCCTTGCGTGAGGGCCATTCCGTCGATTCTACAATTGAAGAATGCAGATGCATGGAACCTGCGAGGCAGCGCGCTGAATGCCACATCTGAAACAACTCCCTGAGATTCGACGCGTTTACCTGATCGGAATCTGCGGAACCGCGATGGCTTCCCTTGCCGGGATGCTGCAGCAGCGCGGTTACGAGGTCTCCGGATCGGATGAGCATGTCTACCCGCCGATGTCGACGTACCTCGAACGACTGCGGATTTCCGTGCTCGAGGGGTATACGAAACAGCATCTCGAGACGTTTCGCCCCGATCTCGTGATCGTGGGCAATGCCGCGGCCCGAACGAATGCCGAGGCTGCTGCGACGGTCGAGCTCGACCTGCCTTATACGTCGATGCCGGAGGCGATTTACGAGCTCTTCATTCGCGGGAAACATTCGATCGTCGTGACCGGCACGCATGGAAAA
>DATKFO010000474.1:0-5399 GCA_035544355.1 Thermoanaerobaculia bacterium | reverse complement strand
CAACCGCGTGACTGCGCAACCTCGCACTCGAAACGCGTTACCCAAAGCGGCGGCATGGCCGCCGCACTCCAAGGTGCTATCGTTTCCGCGATGTCGAACCGCCTCCCTCCCTGGATCCGCGAAAAGAAACTGAACCTCGCCAGCCTGCGCGACGTGAAGTCGATGCTGCGCGAGCGTTCGCTGCACTCCGTGTGCGAGTCGCTCGCATGTCCGAATCGCACGGAATGCTTTTCGCGCGGCACCGCGACGTTCATGATCCTCGGCGACGTCTGCACGCGCTCGTGCGGCTTCTGCAATGTGACGACGGGCCGCCCGTACGCGCCGCCGTCGATCGATGAGCCGCGCGCGGTTGCGGAGACAGCACGCAAGCTCGGACTGCGCCACGTCGTCGTCACCTCGGTGACGCGCGACGATCTGCTCGACGGCGGCGCACAACATTTCGCCGAAACGATTCACGCATTGCGCGAGATCGTGCCGCACGCCGCGGTCGAAGTGCTCACTCCTGATTTTCGCGGCAACCTCGAATCCGTTCGCATTGTCGCCGATGCGCGTCCCGACTATTTCAATCACAACGTCGAGACCGTGCCGCGGCTCTACGACTTCGTGCGCCCCGGCTCTCGCTTCGAACGTTCGCTCGGCGTGCTGCGCGAAGTGAAACGTCTCGATCCCGAGATCGTCACAAAGTCGGGCCTGATGCTCGGCCTGGGCGAGCGGCGCGACGAAGTCATCGACGTGCTCGAGCGCCTCCTCGAGAGCGGATGCGAGATCGTCACCATAGGACAGTACCTGCAACCGAAACGCGAGAAGCTCGATGTCGTCGAGTACGTGCATCCCGCGGTGTTCGACGAATATCAGCGCATCGGCGAGGAGCTCGGATTCCGCGCCGTATTTTCGGGGCCGTTCGTGCGGTCGTCGTACATGGCCGACCTGGTGGCGCATGAAGCCCAAACCGCGACACATCGATCCTGAGAAGAAAGAGACCGGCGCGTACTTCGTCACGTATCTGCCGATTTTTCTCGATTACCTCGCCGTCGAAAAAGGTCTCGCGAAAAATTCGCTCAGCGCGTACGCGATCGATCTCCGTCACTTCGGCCACTGGCTCGGCGATCAGAAGCTCGAGCTCGACCGCGTCGAGCGCATCCACATCGTCAAATACTTTCAGTGGCTGCGCGGCGCCGGCATCTCCGCGCGCTCCGTGGCGCGTGCGCTCGCAGCGATTCGCGGGATGTTCCGCTTTCTCGTCGCGGAGCGTCATCTGAAAAACGATCCGACCGAGAACCTCGAGAATCCGAAGCTCTGGACGACCCTGCCGAAGTCGCTGCTGCCGAGCGAAGTCGAAGCACTGCTCGCCGCGCCGGATCGCAACACGCCCGACGGTCTGCGCGATGGCGCGATGCTCGAGCTGCTCTACGCGACCGGCCTGCGCGTGAGCGAGCTCATTCACGTGAAGATCGAGAGCGTCGTGCTGGACGCCGGCTTTCTGCGCACGATCGGCAAGGGCTCGAAAGAGCGCGTCGTCCCGTTCGGCGACACCGCGCGCGACGCGATCGTCGAGTACGTCGAGAAGGCGCGCGCGCACTTTGCGAAGCAGCCCGATCCGCATCTCTTCCTCTCGAATCGCGGCCGCCCGATGTCGCGCCAGTCGTTCTGGATGAAGATCGTGAAGTACGCGCGGCTCGCCGGAATCCCGTCGCACATCTCGCCGCACGTGCTGCGCCATTCGTTCGCCACGCACCTGCTCGAGAACGGTGCGGACCTGCGCTCCGTGCAGATGATGCTCGGGCACTCCGACATCTCGACCACGCAGATCTACACACACGTTTCGCGAGCTCGGCTGCAGAAGATGTATGAGACGTTCCACCCGCGGGCATAATTCGAGGGACATGCACCGTTGATCGAGGTCCGGATGAAACGAATTGCCGCGTTCGCCCTGCTCATGCTCGCCGCCACCGCGGCGCACGCGAGCATTGCGCTGTTCGTCGACGGGCGGAACATGAAGATCGCGGCGTACGCGGTCGAGGAAGACATCATCCACCTCACGCTTGCGAGCGGCGGCAAGGTCTCGATGCCGATCACGCGCATCGAGCGCATCGTCGACGACGAGATCGCCACACCGGAAATCGTTGCCGAAGTGAAGAAGATCGTCGAAGAGGGCGTGTTCCCGCGGCGGTCGTGGCGTTTCAGCGAAGAGAGCAAGCCGCTCTTTCATTCGAAATACGACGAGCTGATCGTGAAGGCCGCGCGTCACTTCGACGTCGACGCCGCGCTCGTTTCCGCCGTGATCAAAGCGGAATCGGATTACGACGCGCGCACGCTCTCGCACAAAGGCGCTCGCGGGTTGATGCAGCTGATGCCCGCGACCGCGGAGCGCTTCGGCGTCTCCGATTCGTACGATCCCGAGCAGAACATCTACGCCGGCGTGCGCTACCTCCGCTGGCTGCTGAAGACGTTCGACAACAACGCCGATCTTGCGGTCGCCGCGTACAACGCAGGCGAAGGCAACATCTGGAAGTACAACGGCGTGCCGCCGTTTCGCGAGACGGTCAATTACATCAACCGCATCGCGAAGCACGTGAAGAAGGCGATCGAGTCGCGCGAAACGATAACCGCTGCGGGAATGTAGGACAGGCTTCAGCCTGTCCCCGCTCATCGACACACGCGTCGGGGACAGGCTGAAGCCTGTCCTACATCACACGCCCGCCTCGACGAGCTCCGGCTCCGCGATCGCAGTCACGCTCGTTTTGAAATTGTCGAAGCGCAGCACCATCACCGTGCGATCGTCGTCCGCCGGACGGCTCCCGGAATGACGCGCAACCGCGTCGAGGATGCCGTCGCGAATCCCGCTCGGGGAGCGATCGCTTTCCGCGGCGAGCAGCGACTCGAGCTGGTCGAATCCGAACGGCTCGCCCGCTTCGTCCTGCGCTTCGACGATGCCGTCGGAGAGGTACACGATCGCGTCGCCTTCCTGCAGATCGAGCTCCGCGGTGCGCGTCATGAGCTCGTGGCGCACGCCGAGTGGCAGCGACGGTGATTCGATCGAGATCGGGCGCTCTTCGCCGCGGCGCAGCAGATACGGATAGAGATGTCCGGCGTTCGTGTGGCGGATCGTGCCGCGCTCGAGATCGAAGATCGTGAACGCGAGCGTCATGAACGCGCGGCGCTCCGTCGAGCGATACACGAGATCGTTGAGCCGCTGGAACAGCGAAGTCTCCGCCGCGCCTTCTTCGACGAGCGTCGTGATCGCGGCCTTCACCATCGCCATCACCAGTCCGGTCGAAAGGCCGTGTCCCGAAACGTCGCCGATCGCGACCGCGAGCCGCGTCTTGTCGAGATTGAACACGTCGTAGTAATCGCCGCCGATCGCCGTCGTCGGCTCGAAGTGCGCGGAGAACGACACGCCGCGGAATTGCGGACCTTCCTTCGGCAGGAGATTGCGCTGGATCGACGCGGCGATCGCGATCTCGCTCTGCAACCGCTCTTTCTCCGCGACCGTCGTGAGCAGCGACGCGATCGACTCCGTCATGTGATCGAACGACATCGCCATCTCGCCGAGCTGGTTGTGCGGCTTCATGCGGATGCGATACGAGAAGTCGCCGCGCTCGACCGCTTTCGTGCCCTTCTCGATGCGATTCACGGCGCGCGAGATCGAGAAGATCAACACCGCCGCAAACGCCGCGGCGTTCAGATACGCGAACATCAGCAGCACGAACAGCGCGAGGATGCCGCCGAAGATGCTGCGCATGATGTCGGAGTTCGTCGCGCCACCGAAGTAGAACTGCAGCATGTTCGACGTCGGATTCGAGATGATCGTGAACAGCTGCTGCTTCGGAATCGGCGAGCCGGTTTCCCAGTCCGTCATTCCTTTCATCTCGGTCACGTCGTAGAAGACGATGCGATTGAATCGGAATGCGCGCCGCTTGAATCCGCGGAATCCCCCGTCCGAAATGCGAAAGCCTTCGCCCTCGCGCGACACGATCTGCTGCGAGACGACCATGCCGTTGCGCTCTTCGAGCTGCTGTTCCCACGTTTCGTCGAGCGGCTGCACGAAGGTCACCGTGCGCATTTCGTTCTCGGTCGGATAGTTTCGCGCGACGACGATGATCGGACGTTTCTCGCGCAGCGCGATGCCGCTGAAGTTCGTGGTCTCCAGCCACTCCGGCAGATTCGAGTTGCTGCCGTTCGCACTGTCGTAGATCTCGATTTTTTCGACGCGCGGCTCGCGGCCCTGCAGCGCGTACTCCTCGTTGAGCGATTCGAGTTGCCCGATGCTGGCCTGCCGCTCGGCTTTGAAGTTTGCCTGCGTCGCGACGCCGGCGACGAGATACAGAATCGCAGCGAGCAGGATCGCGAACAGGAAAAACGGCAGCACGCCGATCATCACGTAGCTGAGAAGCAGCCGGCGCCCGACGGTCCAGAACAATCGCTGCAGCAGCCAGCGAGCGAGCACGGCGAAGCCGTAGAGCAGCAGGCCGATGGTGACGAGCCATGCGATGAACTCGATGAATCCGAGGAAGGGGATGTAGAGGTGGAGTCGATCGAGGATGCGATCGATGAAGCGGATGCCGGTGATCATCGACACGCCGATCAGCCACACCACGAACGCGGTGGGGACCTTGAACTTCCTCGGCGTGCCGGTCATCGCGGTCATTCTAGTGGCAGGCTCTTGGAACTCGTACGGACTGAAGTGCCGTGGGTTGCGCCAGAATGCGGCTGTGCTCGAGTTCCGGCCGCGTCCGCCGCTGTGGCGGCTCGCGCTCGTCAGCGCCTCGCAGATCCTCGTCGCGGTCTGGCTGACGAGCCTCGCCATCGCCGCGATGGAGATCGTGGCGATGCAACGCTGGATCTTCTACGCGACGCCGTGGGGCGTCGGTGCGTCCGGCATCGATCCGCAAATCATCGGGATTGCGACCGTGGTTGCGTGCGCGCTCGCGGCGATCGCGCTCTGGCTCTGGCCGACGCGGCAAACGCTCGCGACTCGCCACTTCGCGCATGTGGTCGCGCAAGTGCTCGCGATCTACGGCGTCGGTCGTCTCGCGCCGCGCGCGCCGCTGATGTATTCGGCGCCGACGCTCGTCGCGGCAATCGTGATCGCATTCGTCGCGGAGCGCCGCGTGCTCTCGCTCCTCGGCAACATCTTCGCGCTCACGCTGCGCACGCGTCTCGAGCTCTGGTGCCTGCGCATCGCACCCGTCGCTGGATTTCTTGGCGCGATGTCATGGCTCGCGCGCGACATCCTCGGCATCTATCTCGCGTGCGCGTTCGCAGCGATTCCGTTTGCCGTCGCATTCGTCGAGCCGCCGAAACGTTTCGAGCGCGTCGACGATCTCCACTTGCAGCGCATCGCAAAGATCGCGATCGTCGCGTTCATCCTCATCGCCGGATCGGCGGCGCTGTTCGGC